>DAIOWK010000309.1:0-4523 GCA_036758525.1 Myxococcota bacterium | reverse complement strand
CCAATGGGTGTGGCCGGGCGGCACGCCGAGATCCCGGAGCTCGCCTCGGCCGGCTGTGAACCAGGAGTCGCAATCCAAATCCTTGAGGCAGCCCGCGAGCTCCGCGCACAGCTTGAGCCCTTCGCGGCACGCGCCCCCGGCGCGAAAAAGCCCCCTGCGCAGCCCACTCCCGAGCGCCGGGACGCCCGCCGGGCTCACGCGCGGGTGCCTGCCCGAGTGACCACCGGAGAGGCGAGCGCGGGTACGCGCACGCGCGATCTCTCCACCTCCGGCGCACTCCTCTCTTCACCTGGCAAAGCCGTCTCCGTGGGCGACGAACTCAAGGTGACCCTCGTTCATCCCACGCGCGGCGAGGAGCTCGAACTCTCGAGCACCGTTGTTCGCCACGTGGCGGGCGAGGAGGGTGTGACGGCGGTCGCCGTGCGCTTTGCTCCGAGTCCTGCCGAGCGGCCTGTGGTCGAGCGCTTCGTCGAGGAGGTCCAAGCCGTCGAGCATGCACGGCGGCTCGGGGGCATTGGGGGAACGATCGCAGAGCTCGGGGTCGCAAACCTGCTCCAGATGTTCGGCACCGGTGCGCAGCAAGGCACGGTCATCTTGAGCGCGAGTGGCAACGAGGGCACGGTCGTTTTGCAGCACGGCATGCTGCTCGCCGTGCGACTCGGCGCCGTGTCGGGGCTCAAGGCATTGGTCCGCCTGCTCGCGTGGCGCGAGGGCACCTTCGAGTTCCACGGGGGCGTCGAGCCCGTGCCCGATGCCGAGCCGCCCCTCCCGCTCGATGCCGCGCTGCTCGAAGCGGTGCGCCAGGTCGACGAAATCGCGCGGGCCCCGCTTGCCGTGCTGCCACCGCGCACGGTGTTCGCGGTTCATCGCGCCCTCCTCGACCGTGAGGCCGAGGCGCTCGAGAAGACCGAGCAGGCAGTTCTCGATCTCGCCGCGGCCGGGGCGTCGATCGGTCGGATTTGCGATGTGATACCGGTGGGGGATGCCGAGATCTACAGAGCCCTCTCCTCGCTCATAGAGCGCGAGGTTCTCGCGGTCCCGGAACCCCGACCGGACCCGCCCCCGCCGCAGAGTCCCAAAAAAGGCTAGTGCGCGGGAGCGCCGCGTTCGTGCGCGGCGTCTCCCTGCAGGAGCTCGGGGTCGATGATTTCACGGCGCACGAGCTTCCCTTTCTCGAAGAAGCTTCGGACGTCGATCTTGCCGTCGCCGTTCAGATCCTCCTCGCGCATCACCACCTCGCCGTCGGCGTCGAATCGTTCGAAGCGATCGAGGACGCCATCACCGTTTGTATCCTGCGCCTCGGAAACGAGGTGCCCTCCGGCATACTCGAACACGCGGACCGCCGTGCTATCGGCAGCGCGCAGCACCTCGATCTTCTGAACGGCTCCATCCCGGCCAAGCACGAAGTGGGCGGTAGGTACCCCGGCGTGTTCGCGGTCCTCCCAGACCTCGCTGCGTCGCCGATCTGTATAGGCAGTCCAGCGTTCGGGCTCTCCGTCCGCACTGTCCTCGCGCAAGACCGGGGGGCCGCCGGCGGTGGGCACGTAGAAGACGGCGAGCGTCCGGCCATCCGGCGCAAAGAGGACGCGCTTCACGACAGATCCGTGCGCCTGCTGTGCCGCGAGGCGTGCACCCGGGGTGTCTTGCCGCTCGAGCTCGGCCGGGCGCAGCGCGGACTCGATCGCCGGGGAGAGCTCGTCCCCATCCCCACCGACTAGAGAGATCGCTGCAAGCAGAGCGTCGCGCCGCGCGCGCTCCTCGGAGAGCATCTGTTCTGCAGCGGCCCGCTGTGCAGGGGAAAGCTCGACTTCGAGGAGGTCGCCGCTCAGTGCGGCCGCGCGGGAGGGCGGAAGGGACGGTTCGAGCTCACGCGCGAGGGCGAGGGTCGCCCGCGTCTCCTCCAGGTAGGCCCGAACGTCCTTGTCGTCTGGATCGATCGCCTCGGCGCGGCGGAACGACTCCTCCGCATCGTTGAGACGCCCGACGGCGAGACGCGTCCGGCCGCGATCGATCTCAGCGGCGAGCCTGCGCCCAAGCCCAGGGAAGAGGGCGCGGATCTCCGGCGAAGGCCAGAGAGCCGCTTCGGCGGGAACCGTTCCCGTAGTGAGGGCGGCCCTCACGTCTTTGTCGGCGAAGACGCGTTCGAGTACGCGGGAGAGCGCCGGATCGGCGCAGTTCTGACCGTTGGGCGGATCGCCGTCCACGACGCGCACGGAGCGGGCGAGCACGGAAAGCCGCTCCGGCGTACCCGCCGACACCGTGAGTGCGGCGAGTGCGAACGGGCCGTCTTTTGCCGAATCGCCGCAGTTCGCACGGTCCACGCGCAGCGACAGCACGGCGCGCGGCGAGCGGCTTCGGAGCCAAGCCCGAGCCTCGGCGACCGTCGCGGGCGAAAGCTCAGTGACGGCCGCATGAGGCAGCCGCCGACGCAACCGCGCGACGAGCACGTCCGGAGCCCGCCGATCAGGCCACTCGTCGGCAAGGCCGGTCGTGGCGGGATCCTCGGGTTCGGGGGGCAGCAGGACGACGAGGAGACCCTCGCTCGCAAACCCTAGGGGCTCCTCCGGGGGCGGCGGGGGAGGGGGATCGACACGATCCGCGCGCTCCCGCAGCGCGCGCGCCTGCTCCTCGTGGCCCGACTCGCTACGCACACGTGCGAGCAGGCGCAGGGCCTGCGGATCGTTGGGCGCTACCGCGAGGGCACGCTCGAGGGCTTGTGACGCCGCATCCAAACGGTTCTGAAGTCGGTAGGCCCGGGCCTCCTCCACGCGCAGGCGCACAAAGCGCTCGCTGTCCGCCGAAGCCGGCACCTCTTCCTTCGGAATGGGATTGATTCCCGGCGCGCAACCCGCAAGCGCGAGCAGGAGGCCACCCGTCGCGAGGGCGAGGGTCCCCATCCAAGAGCAGGCGTGGGCGCGCACCTACCCAGAGAACCCCGCCCCGCCGGCCGAGTCAAGCGCGAACGGCGGGACCCGGCTTGCGTAGGAGCGTATCTTCCAAGAAGTGGGCGTCGTCGCGCTCTGGGTAGTCGAGGGTGTAGTGGAGACCGCGGCTCTCCCGGCGCGCAGTTGCGGCCTCGACCACAAGCTCTGCGATCGTTGAAAGATTGCGCAGCTCCACGAGGTCAGGCGTGAGACGAACGTTCCAGTAGTACTCGGTGATCTCTTCTTGTAGGAGCATGATCCGCCGGCGGGCGCGGGCGAGCCGTTTGTTGGTGCGCACGATGCCCACGTAGTTCCACATGAGACGCCGAATCTCGTCCCAGTTCTGGGTGATCACCACCGCCTCATCGCTTGGAGTAGCGCCGAAGAACTCCCACGCTGGAACGTCGACTTCACGGGAAGGCAGGTGGGAAAGCCGCCGCAGTGACTCCGTCGCCGCCGCGTCCGCGAAGACGACGCCCTCGAGCAGCGAGTTCGAAGCGAGGCGATTGGCACCGTGGAGGCCCGTGTTCGCCACCTCACCCGCCGCGAAGAGATTCGGAATATCACTCTCGCCGCGAAGATCGGTGCGCACCCCGCCGCAGCAGTAGTGCGCCGCCGGTACCACGGGGATGGGCTCTCGCGTGATGTCGATCCCGAAGGAGAGGCAGCGCTCGTAGATCGTAGGGAAGCGCTCACGGACCCACGCGGGATCGCGGTGCGTGATATCGAGAAGGACCCACTCCTCGCCGGAGCGCTTGAGCTCGCTATCGATCGCTCGGGCCACGATGTCCCGCGGAGCCAGGTCGGCCATCGCGTGGTAGCGCGTCATGAAAGGGTCCCCGTGCTGGGTGCGCAGGATCCCACCCTCGCCCCGAACAGCCTCACTGATGAGAAAGGACTTCGCCTGGGGATGCCAGAGACAGGTCGGGTGAAACTGCATGAACTCCATGTTGGCGAGGGTCGCACCCGCTCGGTACGCCATCGCCATGCCGTCACCTGAGGCGATGTCTGGGTTCGTGGTGTAGAGGTAGACCTTGCCTGCACCGCCCGTCGCGAGGAGTGTGATCCGCGCCTGGAACCGCTCCACCTGTCCCGTCCCGGCGTCGAGCACGTAGGCCCCTAGGGCGCGGTTGCTGCCCGTGAGGCCTGCCTTGGCTGAGGTCAGCAGATCCACCGCAGCATGGTTTTCGAACAGCGTGATGTTTGGATGTGACGATGCGCGAGCGAGGAGCACGCGCTCGATCTCGCGGCCAGTCGCATCCTGGTGGTGCAAGATGCGGCGCCGCGTATGGCCGCCCTCTCGCCCAAGGTCGAACCCATTGCGCTCGCCAGGAGGGGCTGGTTCGCGGTCGAAATCGACCCCGAGCTTCAGGAGAGCCTCGATCATGGCGGGGCCCCTGCCCACTACGAACCGCACCACCTCCTCGCGACAGAGGCCCGCGCCTGCAACGAGGGTGTCCCGCACATGGTCCTCGAGGGAGTCTTCCCGCGAGGAAACCGCGGCGATACCGCCCTGGGCCCAATTGGTGGCCGAGTCAGCCGCCCGCTTCTTGGTCACGATTCCCACGCGACTGTGATCTGCGACACGGAGTGCGAAGA
>DAIOWK010000308.1:0-4544 GCA_036758525.1 Myxococcota bacterium | reverse complement strand
CGGTTCGCTCGCGCTCGATCAGCGCGGCGACGACGCCGAGCGCGAGATAGAGTCCACCCACAAAATCCGCCAGAGCGCCCCCAGCACGAACCGGCGGGCCGTTTTCGGGCCCCGTCATTGCCAGCAGGCCTCCCGCGGCCTGCGCCACGATGTCGTACGACGCTTCACCAGCGCGTGGCCCCGTCTGTCCAAAGCCCGAGAGAGCAGCGACCACGAGGCGTGGGTTGCGTGCGAGAAGTACGTCGGCGCCGAGCGCCTTTGAAGCAAGCCAGCCCGCGCGGAAATTCTCCGTCACGGCGTCGGCGCGCTCGACGAGGCGCAAGAAGAGGTCGCGTCCCAAGGGTTGACCCACGTCGAGCGTGATGGAGCGCTTACCGCGGTTCGTGTTCTGGAACGAGAGCGAAGTCTCGCCCGGGTGCGAGGGGCCGTAGCGGTAGTCGTCCCCAGTGCGCGGCCGCTCCACCTTGATCACGTCTGCGCCCAGGTCGGAGAGGATGGCTGTAGCGAAGGGGCCCGCGACGACGCGCGTGAGATCGAGCACTCGGATGCCTTCGAGGACGCGACCGGGCATGGGGGTGTGAGGTTAGCAGCCTCGGGCTTCAGTCCGCCGTGCAAGGGCTTTGGAAGCGCAAAAGCCACAAGGGCGTCGCCTCGAAGGTCGTCTTCGCCGCTAGCTTCGAATCACGCCCATCCCCTACGTCGCCGGTGTGAAGCGTCCAGGCGATCTCACGACGCGCGACGTTTTCCCGCCGGATCTCTGTCAACGGCGAGTAGCGCGTACCCGCGGCGTTTGCGCCGTAGACCGGCCAATCCGCGACGGCGGTCGAAGCGCGATTGCTGCTTTGATCCTTCGACGATTCGCTTCCGCAAGCACAAAGGAGTGCTACCTGACCGGCGACAAGGGCCGCGGCGAGCAGGAACCGCGCCCTCACACGGAGGGCGCCGTGCGGGCGGCGGACGCTGTGACGGGCCAGCGCGAGCGTGCCGCGGCGCCCGGCTTCATGCCGAGGCAGAAGCGGAGCGCGGGCAGCGGCTTCACCACGAACTGGTAGAAGCCGAGCGTCACGGCTACGGAGAGCGGCACGAGCAGCGCGTATTTCAGCGCGATACCGAGGGGCAGCGATACCACCCAGAGGCCGACCATCACGACCGCGAGTTGATGCATCAGATACACCGGGAAGGCGGATTCGGCGAGCCAGCGCAGCGCGCGATTCGAGAAGCTGAAAAAGCGTGCCGCGAATCCCAGGAAAAAGAGCACGCCGCACCCCCCGGCCACCCCCGAGAGCGCGCGATTGGCAAAGACTGCCTGTTCGAAGCCGCGCGCCCGAAGCAGGTCCGTAGCGACCATCCCAAGCAGCGCCGCCGCGGCCAGGAGACCCGCGCGCCTCCACTCCCGCTGCGCAAAGCGTTCGATCTCGGGAGACCGCGCGAGCATGAACCCGAACAAGAAGAAGAGGCTGTAGTAGGCGAAGTTCGCCCAGTCGTCGACGAGGTTCTGATAGCCGGGCCAGCGGCCGCGCAACGTGATCTGCACGAGGACCAGTGGGAGCAGCGCGAGATAGACAACCGACCCCCGCGCGGGCACGCGTCGGACCGGAGCCCGCGAGAGAGCCACCAAGATCGGGAGATAGAGCAGGGTGAAGGTGAAGAGATATGCCAGAAACCAAAGATGCGACCAGGTGAGTCCCGCGGGCGTGTAGTACCGCGGCAGGAACGCAAGCAGCCCCACCCCTGGCTCCGCCGGGAGCGCCTGACCTAAAGCCGTCACGAACAGTCCCTCGCGCAGCTCCACCCAGCGGATGGGAGGGCAAATCACGAGCATGCCGAAAACGAGAGGCAAGAGCAGCTTGTGCAGGCGCTCCCGCATGAAGCGGGCGCTCCCGCGCTGTACGAGCGATTCGAAGGCAGACCATCCCGCCAGCAAAAAGAAGAGCGGCATGTGCCACTGGTGGATGAACCCGGTGAAGAAGCCCATCGCCACCGAAAGCTCACCGTTCTTGAGCGGATAGAAGGGCGGGATGTCGAAGACTTTGCCGGCGTGAAAGGCAAAGAGCAGATACGTCGCGAACACGCGCAGCCAATCCACGTCCCAGCGGCGGGCGGGCGAGTGCTCCTCCATGGCCTTACTCCTCTACGAAGCCGTGCGACAAGACGTCGATCAGCGTCGCCTCTGCTGCGGCGTCACTGATATCCCGCGAGTCGCGGTCGTGCATCCTGTGCATCGCGAACCACGCGACCGTTTCCATGATCAACCGCGCGGCTGCCGCGGGATTCGGAACACGGCGCAGCTGCCCGGCGTCCATGCGGAGCGCGAGATAGCGCTCCATCCGGGCCAAAAGGTCCCGTCGCATGCCCGTATAGAAGAGCGCCGCGAGCTCGGGCCAGTCGTGTGCGGAGCGCTCGATGATGACGATGCCCTCACGGTGTTTGGAGACGGCGCGATAAAGCTCGCGCACGATCTCTTCGAACTCCGTGCGTGCCTGGACCGGGCGCTTGCGTCCGAGCGCCGCATCCAGCGTGGGCATGGAGAACCCAGCGAGGAGTCGACCCTTCAAGAGCGCGAGCGTCGCGTCGGGAGAAGGCGTGCGCACCGGGAGCTCGTTCGCGCCCGGCGAAGGCGCACTCGCGAAGCCGCGCTCGACGAGCAGGTGGAAGAGCGCCTCTTTGCTCTCGACATAGTTGTAGAGCGTGCCCGGCGACATCCCCATTTCGCGAGCCACGTCGGCCATCTGTGCCCTGCGGTAGCTCTTGGTGCTGAAGACACGAATGGCCGCGGCGAGAATCTGTGCGAGGCGCTCCTCGGCGCCGCGGACCTGCGCGGGGGCTCGGCCACGGCGGACAGGTTGCGGGGCGCGGGCTCGGGGCATGGCCGATATGATATGACTGAATGATTCGTTCAGTCAATCCCCTACACGGGGACGGGGCGAGGGAAAAGGCGGAGTGCCCCACGGCGGGGTTCGCGCGCGAGGAGGGGGGGTCGGGCGCACTCGCTCGCGGCTCGCCTCGCAAGCCGCTGAGGGCTCGCGAGGTCCCTGCTAGGTCGCCCGAACAGGTACGGTGATGAGGATCATGCCGAGCAGACACAGCAGCTGGACGCCGAAGAACGCGAATCGAATCTGGATGGCACGATCGCTGCCTGAGCTGATGTGTGTCACGGATTGGCCGATACGAGCCAGGAGATAAAACTCCGCAAGGCGGTCGAGCCACGGGGCATCTGCACCGATCACTGCCCCGGTCAGCACCACGGCCGAAAAAAGCGGCAGATTCTCCAGGCAATTCATGTGGGCGCGATTGAGGCGCCAGTAGCGATCTCCACCGTGGGGAATACCGGGTGTGAAGTCGCTCGCCCTCGCCTTGCCTGCCAGGATCTCACGAACGCGCACCGCCGCAATCGCGAGCAGCAGCGCCACCGTCCACAGGATGAACCCGAAGAGACACAAGAGGGGAGTCGTCACGGAACTACAGCTTCCCTACGGCCAAAACCGCGATCCCAGTCACGACGAGCGCCGCGCCGTAGCAGGCCGGCGCCACGATGCCGTCGCTCCGGATCCCCCGCAGGTCGATCACGAAGTGGCGCAGGTGGTTCGCGCCGTTCCAGAAGGGGAGCACGATCAGCGCGAGGAGCACGAGCCTACCGATCGGGTTTGTGGCGAGCGCATGGGCCCGCTCGTAGGAGAGCGCGTCGGCGGGAAGCCAGCCCAGCGGGGCCGCAATAAAGACCGTCAAGATGAAGGCGGGCATCAGCAGACAACCCACGAAAAACCCGCCACCGAACAGCGCCCAGATCACGGGCTCCAAGCGCGCGATGAAATGCCTCATGGAAAAGCCCCCCAAAGAATGCAGAAGAGGAGTGCGGTGGCGGCAAGCCATGCCGCGCCGAGAACCGGCGGGAAGACAGCCAGGGGCGGGCGCGGAAACGGTCCGATGCGCGGAGGCTGACTCTTGGCGAACAGCTGAAACAAGAATCGGCGTGCCGTGAAGACGAATCCTGCGAGCGCCGCGACGTTGTACGCGAGGTACAAGGGATGGTGGAATTGGCGCAGCAGCTCGTCCCAGGCGTCGGGTCCCGTCGCGAGGGCGTCTACGACCCGGAGGACGAGCAAGCTCGACAAGAGAAAGAAGACGCAGCATGCGCCGAACAGCATGTAGGATCGGTAGCGTCCTTGGGCCGGGAACTCTGCCGGCATGACGGGAGGCGCCGTCCGCGTGCGGCCCGGCCGAGACGGGCTCATGGCGAGGGGATCTGCGGGCCGCCCCATGGCTACTTCCTCCTCGGCGGCGACGAGACGAAGCTCTTCGCCCAGTCCACGACCGCGAGGAACTTTGCCTGGTTGATGGCCGCCGCGGGATCGACGTTCTTCGGGCATACTTCGCTGCACTCGTTCGCGTAGGAGCAGGAGTAGACACCGCCCTCCTCCCGGAATACCTGATTGCGCTCCGCGTCGCCTTCATCGCGCGAGTCGAGATTGTAACGGTGGCCGAGCGCGATCGCGGCAGGCCCGAGGTAGTCCGGCTCGTTACCGACGACGGGACACGCCGCGTAG
>DAIOWK010000307.1:0-4547 GCA_036758525.1 Myxococcota bacterium | reverse complement strand
CTCGAAAGCGACGCGCGCGAGCCAGCGGACGGGGATGCGGCCCTCGTGGATGCCGCGGTAGAGCCACCGACCAAGCCAGCCGAGGAACATCACGTGCAGGCACCACGTGAACTCGCCCGAGCCACCGTTGTCGATCGCGCTGTGCAAGAACATCGCCCCGATGAACCAGCAGATCAGCGGCCGCCAGAAGGGCGGCCGCCTGTTTTCCCAGGGCGGCTCCATCTGCTGATCGCGGGGGCTGAAGGCCCGGCTGTCTACTCGATTCGATATTGCTCTTGACATGACACCCATTCCTTTGTAGAGTTCGGTAGTATACATAGAGCTAAGAGACTCTATATAGAGTAATGTAGAACCTACTCTAGGAAATGTCAAGGTCAGTCAACGAAAGGTCGCGAAGTGTCTGGTAGCCACGAGGAGGAGACGGAGAACCCGCTCGACGCGGCGCGCCAACTCCTCATGCAGGAGCTGGACAAAGTCCGCGAGGACAAGAAGACCTACCCCGAGCTGGCCGATCGGGAGAAACGGGTATCGACCGCCCTAGCCGCGCTCGACGGCGGCAAGGGCATCAAGAAGCGCTTGGGCTGGGTGCAGGTAGCCGAGTACGTCGCCGAGCACCCGGGCGCCAAGGCAGCCGAGATCGCCGCCGCGCTGGAAGCCCCGCTACAGAACGTCTATGCGCACCTGGCGCGTCGCGAGGGCAAGGTGTTCAAGCGCGCCGGCGAGGGCTGGGACGTGATCAAGGGCTGGGAGAAGTACCGCAGGGACACGGAGGAGCAGTAGGCGATGTACGGGGACGGACGGAACCGAACCCCAGACGCGCGAATGGTTCGCGCCGAAGCACAGGACAGAAGGGAAGGACGATGAGTACAGGGACAGGACATATGGTTGAGCGGGCAGTCGGGGCCGAGAGGCAGGATGAGGACTTGGGGGACGGGCTCGAATACATGACCGCGGACGAGCTTGCCCGGCGGCTGCGCATGACCCCGGCCTGGGTCTACAACGAGACACGCGCCGGGCGCATCCCGCACCTCAAGCTGCGTCGCTATGTGCGCTACCGGCGCTCGACGATTGCGGCGTGGGAGCGCGAGCAGGAAAGGTGCGCGTGATGGCTGAGCTGATCAGACCCGGCGAAGTCGCGAAGGATCTCGCCGTCTCGCGCACGTGGGTGTATGACGCGGCGAACGCCGGGCGGATCCCGTCGATCCGGATCGGTGGGGAGCAAGGTCCCCTGCGTTTCGTCCCCGAGGACCTCGATCGCTGGATCGACGAAGCGCGGAAAGCATGGAGGCCGGGTGGCCCGAGCGTTGCTACGCGGAATCCTTGTGAGGAGGCCTTGAGCGGGGAGCGCCCGCCGGCGGGGTCGCGGAGGGCTGGGCGGGCGGTTGCGGGCGGGCGAGCGGCGCGGCGCTAAGACGTCCTCGGCGTCGGGTCTGTGCCGTCGCGTTGGGTTACGCAGCGAGGTCGGTGAGGCGATCGATCTCTTCCTCGGTGATGGTGGCGCCGGCGGCGAGCACGTTGCGCTCGAGGTGGCCGTAGTAGCGCTGGGTGGTGGTGATGCTCGCGTGGCCGAGCTGATGCTGCACATAGGCCAGAGTGTTCCCGCTCGCCAGCCAAGCCGCTGCTGCGGTGTGACGCAGGGCATGGAGCGGCATGTCGCGCAAGGCGGCGTCCTCCAAGGCCGCCTTGTGCCAGTCGCGGCTAACGGTGTTCCGGTCCATCGGCCCCCAGGCGCCAGCGCCCTCCCAGCGTCCATTTGATCGCTTGGTCGTCCGTCTTGGCATGACGAAGACGAGCGCCTTGGGCGCATCACCGCCGGGCTGGGTGGCTCGATGAGCCAGGTGCGTGCGCAGCATCGTCGACTGGCGGGGGCCGACCTCGACGCGCCGGAACTTGTCGGACTTGGTGGATCCGACAACCGTCTTGCGCTTGCCGGAGCTCTTGCGCTTCGCTCCGCGCTTGTGCGAGCGGTACACGACGATCGCGCCGCCGTTGTCGTCGAGTTCGAGATCCTCTCTCTGAAGCGCGATCGCTTCCGATATCCGAAGACCGTCACGCACAAGCACCTCAGCCAGAGGCCTGTACAGATCGGAGCAGGACTCCAGGTAGCGCGGGATCTCGAGCATGCGCAGGTAGTCACGCTCGACATGATCGAGCGGGAAACGCTCGATCTCCAGAGCGGGGTTGCGGGGGATGAGTTTTTCCTTGACGGCTGCGTTGAGACAGACAACGAGCGTGCCGAGTGCATTGTTTGCGGTCTTCGGCCCCAGTTCCTCGGCATCGATCTCTTCGGCGAGGACGTCTACGAGCTCGTGGAGCGGCCCCTCGTCGAGCCGTTCCAGCCGGCTTGCTTGCAGAACGGGGAGCAGGCGTTTGCGGCCGTGCACCTCGTAGTTGTCCCAAGACCCGGGCTCGAGGTAAGGCTTGCGGCTCGGCAACCACTCCTGCCACCAAGAGCCGAAGGTGCGCTTGGTGTGGCGCAGCTCGCCGCGCTCGACCTTCTCGGTGAGTCGACGCTTGGCGTCCCGCGCCGCACGTGGGCTCGTGAAGCCACGCTTGCTCGTGGGGGAGCCGTCGGAGCGTCTAGCGACGTAGCGCCAGCGTGTGCCCTCCTTGGTCTCGTATGGATAGACGCCGCCTTGGGATCCGTAGTCGGCCTTGGAGTCGCTCCGCTCATCGGGGTCAACCCCACCGACCGCGTCATCGAATGCGACGGCAAGCTGCTCGTCGTCGAAGCGACGTGAGCGTTGCTTTCCGGTGGCGTCCCGCCACCGGACCTCCCACTTCCCCTTCGCAAAGCTGTAGCTCATCGTGCCTCCTTGACGGTCCGAACATCAAGACCCTGAATGTTCGGAAAAGTGTTCGGAGTTGCCATTGACAACAATCCGAACATTAGCGCAGGGAGCCGCCAAGGTCAAGCAAGACACAAGAAAGCTGCACGTTTGCAGGGCTTTCTTCATGCGCCCGGGGAGACTCGAACTCCCACGGAGAACTAACTTGACAAGGCCCTCAACCTTGCGCGTCTACCAATTCCGCCACCGGCGCAGAGGGGCGAGTATAGCCTCGGGTCGTTCCTCCCGAAGGCGACCCGCGCCACGTACGGATTGCTGGGAATGGCGCCACCATACGTCGAGGAGGCTCTCACCCACTTCCACCGGCGCGATGACTACATCGACGATCGCACCTACCGTCTGCTGGCAGCCGCGGCCGCGGACACGACGGTGGCGCCGATCCCGCTCGAGCGAGTGGATCTGTTTGCCCAGGAAGAGGAGATCGGCAGGATGCCGATGGAGCAGGCGTTCGGACGGCTGGCAGAGATCGAGCCTGAACTGCTCGACCTAAAGTCACAGGTAGAGGCAGTCGAGAAGAACTGCGTCCCCGGAAGCTGCGGTCTGCCAAAGCCCATGAAGGAACCGCTGCACCGGCTTGTGGGAGGCGGGGCAAGCAGCCCGCCGCTCGCCGACGGCCCCAACTGAGTGGCGCTCAGCCAGACTTGGTGGGCGTCAGGATCATGACCGGGATCATCCTCTCGGTCTTCTGCTCGTACTCGGCGAACTGCGGAATGCGTTCTGCTTGGGTACGGAAGAGGCGCTCGCGCTCCTCGCCGGTCGCCTCGCTGGCGATGACGTCGATCTCCTCGCTCCCGACCTCGATCGAGACGTTGGGGTGAGCGATGAGGTTGTGGTACCAGGCAGGGTGCTCTGGCGCTCCTCCCTTGGAGGCGAAGATCACGTAGCGTCCGCCGTCGTCCTGGTAGGCGAGTGGGTTGATGCGGCTCTTGCCGGACTTCGCTCCGGTGTGGTGCAGCAACAACAGCGGCATGCCCTCGAACATGCCGCCCACGCGTCCTTCGTTTGAGTGGAACTCCTCGATGATCTGCGCGTTGAAGTCTGCGGGTGAAGTGGACATCGTGCTCCTCGATCGAGAGTGGTGGACGGGCGAGTCAGTGAACCTCGCCTGAGTCTAGGAGCAAGACGACCTTGCCTCGCACATGTGGGGCAATCCGAGTTTGCTGCGGGCATCGCTGAGAGGGATGAAATTGCAACAGGCCCCCAACCTCCCCTCGAGAGGCCCCCAACCTCCCCTCAAATATCCGGCAGGTAGTCGATCTCGGGTGAACGCAAAGCTATGCCGAGGCCGCGCAGCGAGACCCGGTGTGACTGGGGGTAGAAGCACATGTCGCCCGACTCGCGTGTCCCGTAGGCGAGATAGGTGATCCCCTGCTCGCCGGGGCGCAGGGCGTGCGCGACGCCGGTCCCCGCCGGGCGCGAGATCACGTCGCCGACCTGCAGTTGGTGCTCGTCCGGCTGCGTCGCACCGCGCCCCCAGAGCTCCAGCGCACCCTCCCCCTCCAGCACGACAAAGACCTCCTCCTCGTGAGAGTGGCAGTGCGCGGGAGCCCCCTGGCCCCCGGCCGGGAGCACGACGTGGTTGAGGCCCGTCGCGACAGCTCCCGCGGCCTTGCCGACACGCCGCGCGCGACCGTCGAAGATCCCCTCCACGTCCTTTAGCGCGACCACGTTCGGCGGGCGCTCGGCGCTCGGCGGGGG
>DAIOWK010000306.1:0-4550 GCA_036758525.1 Myxococcota bacterium | reverse complement strand
CACGCTGCTGCTTTGCGAGATCCTGGGCCGTGGCACGTGCCGGGCTGCGGCGTGCGGCGCGGGTGGAGGGAGCGGGCGCCGCGGGTCGGCGTGCCGAGGTCTTCGCTGCCCGTCTGTTGGATTCGCTGCTGGCCACTGGTTCGGAACCACCGCTGGCGGATCGCCCGCGGAAGACAAAGGTCTGCTGCTCGGACACCTGCGATCACCCCCCCTCGAACGCGAGAGACGTCCGTAGGGCATGGTCCACGCTGGCCTGAGCCTGGTCAAGGACGCGGGATCAGATGTCTTCGAGGAGCGAGCCCCGAAAGTTGCCGCGCAGCCGAACGCGGCCCGACCGAACGAGGTGGGTGACCGTTGCCACAACCTCTGCTTCGCTCGCCGCAAACTCGTTCACGACGCACACGAGCTCGAGCAGGGTGGACTCACGGGCTATGGGCGTTCGCGCGATCTCTTCCCCGGAACCACGGATGCTAGTCATCTCAGTTCTCCCTCTCCTGGGATCCGGTTGAGCAGGAACCGTGCCAAGATCCCCATCCTCCACTCGCTATGGAACCCGTGGCAGATCGGTGCGTTCCGCTCTCCCCGCTGGTCGCGATGGAGGGGGAGACCCCGGCGGGGTGACGGAAATCAGTCGCGGACCGTTCGAATTTGGACGGCCTGGCGGCTAAACCCCGGGGGCGCAAACTCGGTTGCGGCCCATGTCCTTGGCGCGGTAGAGCTCCGCATCCGCCCGCTGAACCAGATCGGCGGCGCCCCGGGCGTGGGCCGGAAGCACGGCGACGCCGACGCTCACCGTGAGCTCCTCCCGCCCTGTGGGGCCAAACCCCGTCGTTTCAACGGACTCCCGGATTTTCTCGCCAAAGGCGAGGGCCCCCTCGACGCTCGCCTCGGGCAGGACCACCGCAAACTCCTCTCCGCCGTAACGTGCGACGATGTCGTGCGCCCGGCAGCGGCTTGCGATCGCCCGCGCCACTCCGACCAGCGCCTCGTCTCCGCGGGGGTGGCCGAATCGATCGTTAAAGGCCTTGAAGTGATCGACGTCGAGCAGCGCCAGGCCGAGGGAGCGGCCATAGCGGTTGGCGCGATCGACCTCTCGCTCGAGGCTCGACCAGAAGTGGCCATGGTTGGCAAGGCCGGTCAGCGCGTCGTGCTCGGCCCGACGCAGCGTCTCTTCGTAGCGGTGCGCGTTCCCGAGGGCCACCGCGGCATGGCCAGCGATCGCCTCGAGAAGGCGTAGGTCCTCCGGGCGAAAAGGCTCCCGGCTGCGTTTGTTGTTGACGTTGATCACACCGCGGACACGGTCTTGCAGCAAGAGCGGAGCGCTGATCAGCGTGCGTGTGTAGTAGCGCTCATGGTTGCGGCGCCGGAAGCGCGGATCGAGTTCCACGTCCCGGACCAACAAGGACAGGCCGCTCTGTGCGACGTGGCCCGTCACCCCCGTGCCGATCGGCACCGTCGCTTCCTGCACGACGTCGGCGGGGAGGCCCTGGAAGACCATCAGGCGAAGCAGGCCATTGGCCTCGAGCAAGAAGATGGAGCCGATCTCGGAATGCAGATGCTCGAGCGTGCGGTCGAGTAGGCGCTGCAGCACCTCATGCACCGAGAGTGTGGACGTGAGATCCCGAATCGTCCCGTAAAGCACCTCGAGCTCGGCGTTGCGGCGCCGCAGGTGCGTGAGCTCAACGGAATACAGGGGCTCGAGGGCGTGTTCCACAGGATTGTGCTCCATTGCGGCAAAAGGCCTCCCGGCCTCGTATCGATCCGCCGGGGCAAAGGCTTGACCACTTCCGGAGGCTTCTGCGCCGCAACAGCTCCTTCGATCCGCATGCTAGGCTCGGGACTCAAGTGCCTTCCCCGCAGACTCGTTTCGCGTTCCCGGTCGCCCCCGTCGCCGAGCTGCGATCCGTGACCAAGCGCTTTGGCGATCGCCTGGCGGTAGACGGGCTCGACCTCGACGTCGCGCCGGGTCTTTGCTTCGGACTCTTGGGTCCAAACGGCGCCGGCAAGACGACCGCCCTGCGCATGCTGTACGGCGTTACCAAGCCGAGCACGGGCACGGTGCGTGTGTTCGGGCTCGATGTAGCGCTCCATCCGCGCGCCGTGCGGGCGCGGCTTGGTGTCACGCTTCAGGAGAACGTACTTCTCGAGGCACTCTCCCCCTTCGAGAACCTCCGCATCTTCGGGCGTTACCACCTGCTTCGCGAGCCCGAACTCGGGCGCCGTGCCGCGGAGCTGATCGCGCTTTTCGAACTCGGCTCTCACGCACGGACGCCGGTGCGTCTGCTGTCCGGTGGCATGCAGCGACGCCTGTCCATCGCGCTCTCGCTGATGAACCAACCCGAGCTCCTGATCCTCGACGAGCCCACGACGGGCCTCGATCCGCAGGTACGGCTCGTGCTCTGGGCGCGCATCCGCGATCTGCGTGACCAGGGCACAACCGTGCTTCTCACCACCCACTACATGGACGAGGCCGAACGCATCTGCGATCACATCGCGATCCTTGCCCACGGTCGTTTGCGTGCGCAGGGAGCGCCCCTTGCGCTCGTGCGAGCCCACCTTGCCCGGGAAGCACTTGAGCTCGAGCTCGACGCGGCGGCCGAAGCCGCGCTCTTCCCGGCATCGGAGCCCCCACGGCGCCTGCGCGCCGGGCGACGACTATTTGTGTACGACGACGACGTGCGTCCCCACGTCGAACGCGTACGGCAGCGAGACGGCGGCGAGCGCCGTCCACTCGTGGTGCGTCCCACGAACCTCGAAGACGTCTTTCTCGCGGTCACCGGGACGAGCCTCTCGACCGCGCCGGCGGAGGAGGTTCGGCCTTGATCCTATTCGGCACGGTCTCCTTGCCCCACGCCATTGCGGTCTGGCAGCGCAACGCCGCGATGTACCGACGCACCTGGAAGCTCAATCTCCTGCCGAATTTCTTTGAGCCGCTGCTCTACCTGCTCTCGATCGGCGTCGGAGTCGGCTCCTACGTGACGCAGATGGAGGGCATGTCGTATGTGCAATTCCTGGCTCCGGGCTTGGTCGCCGTCGCGGCGATGAACGGTGCCAGCTTCGAAGTCACCTACAACACGTTCGTGCGCCTCAACTACGAGAAGACCTACGACTCCATGCTGACGACGCCGGTCCAGCCTGAGGATCTTCTCTTCGGAGAGGTGCTGTGGGCGGTGACACGCGCCTGCATCTATGGTGGGTGCTTCTTTGTGGTGATCGCTGCTCTCGGGCTGGCGCCGCTCCCCTCCTCGCTCGCTGCCTTGCTCTTGATTCCCATGGCGGGGCTCCTGTTCGCGGCGATCGGCATCGCATTCTCGCTGCGGGTCGTGACGATCGACCTCTTCAACTTCTACTTCACTCTCTTCCTGACGCCGCTCTTTCTGTTCAGCGACATCTTCTTCCCACTGAAAGAGCGCTTGCCGGGTGCGTGGCTGTGGCTTGCAGAGGCCCTTCCCCTGCTGCATCCCGTTCGCCTCGCTCGCGCCGCCTTCCGCGGTGAACTGTCTCCGATTCTTGCTTGGGACGTGTTCTACATCGTGGCGCTCTCCGCGCTCTTGCTCGCGTTGGCTGCGCGCACGGCTCGCAGGCGGCTCACCTCCTGACGCCCGCCCGCCCAAGAGCGTTCCGCGGCGTGCCTTTGGAACCGGCCCGGCTTACGGCGTAGCCAGGCTTTGGGGGCCGGCGCGCCTCGCTCCATCCGTGCCGTGGTGCGCGCGGCGCCGGCAGACCACCGGCAGGTTGGCCGCGAAGGGCGGTCAGCGGTCTCGCGTTTTTGGCGGGGAGGAGCGGGAGATGCGAGAGGCCTGGACCGCACAGGAGGGGGTTGAAGGCAGGGCCCGGCACGCCGGAACCCTGCCTTCCACCTTTGAAAAGCCCCGCCAGGGAGGGGCCTCACTCCAAGGAGTGGCTCCCGGCGGGCAAAAGTGTCAGTGCACGGGCAAGACGGGGCAGCCCGTCTGGTGAGCGGGATCACCAAGGAGCCGGGAAATTGCGACGAGACGCGAGGAGGCCTGACGGCGGGACCGACCGAAATTCGGTCTGCTACACAATCGTCGCGAGGCAGACCTTGGGGCAAAGACTCGGGTTCAAGAAAATTCGCCGCTCGCGAAACCGGCGCGGCCGCCTGACCGGAGCATTCGCGCTCGGGCTCGCGGTCGCGGTGCCGCTGGCGTGCCAGACCCAAACCACCGCCTCGGTCGCACCTTCGACACCCGCAGCGACGACCGAGACTTCTCCTTCCGTCTTCGAGCCGCAGGCCAGCCAGATCGCAGCAATCCCTGGCGCGCAGGTGCAGCGGGAGAGTGACCGTCTTGTGATCTTCTTTTCCGGGGACGAGCTCTTCGAGTCGGGCACCGCCACGCTCGCCGCCGCGGCTCCCCCGCGCCTTCACGACTTCGCGCAAGCCGTGCGTTCCGCTCCCGACGCTCGCCTTGCGGTGCGCGGCTACACCGATGCGCAAGGCTCGGAGTCGTTCAATCTGACGCTCTCGGAGGACCGTGCCGACACGGTGCGCAAATTCCTCGTCGGCGAAGGCATCGAACCAGGCCACATCA
>DAIOWK010000305.1:0-4566 GCA_036758525.1 Myxococcota bacterium | reverse complement strand
GGGAGCGCGATCTATTGGAACCGAGCCCGCGTGAGCGCTTCGCGGCGCTCGCCAAATCGCCCGATTCGCAGGGAGACGTAGCCCTCGGCGCGCTCTTGGTCGCTGCGGAGGCCTACCCTCTGCTCGATATCGCCGCCCAGCTGGCCGAGCTCGATGCCCTGGCACGGGCCGCTCGACCTACGCTGCGCGCGGCGACGACTCCCCTTGCGCGGATGAAGGCGCTCTTGGGGTTCGTCGCAGACCAGGGATTTCACGGAAACCGTGACGACTACTACGACCCGCGCAACAGCTTTCTCAACGAAGTCCTGGCGCGCCGCACGGGCATTCCCATCACCCTCGCCATCGTCTGCACGGAAATTGCCCGGCGGATCGATCTGCCCATCCACGGAGTCTCATTTCCCGGCCACTTCCTGGTGAAGTATGTGGGCCAAGAAGAAGAGATGGCAGACGGCGAAATTGTGGCTGACCCCTTCTCCGGGACGACACTCGCGGAAGAGGACCTTCGCGAGCGCTTCAAGCTCGCGATGGGACCTAAAGCGCGCTTCGATGCGCGCTGGTTACGCGCAGCCACGCCGCGCGAGATCCTGGTGCGACTCCTCGGCAACCTGAAGCAGATCTACGTGCAGCGCCACGAGCCCGCCCAAGCGCTCGGCTGCTGCGATCGGATCTTGATGCTGATTCCCGACGCCCCCCTCGAGCTACGGGACCGTGGACTTGTCTACCAGCAGCTCGAGTGCTTCGGTGCGGCGCTGAGCGATCTCGAGCGCTTCTTGGTGCTGGCCCCGAGGGATCCCTCCGCCGATGCCATCCGCGACACCCTCGTCGAGCTGCGGCGCGAGGCCGCGCGCGTGAGCTGAGAGCGACCCCGAACGCTGCCCAGGCTCCGGTCGGTGCTCCTCTTATTCGAGCAGCGCCAAGAGATCCGCGCGCGAGAGCGCCGCGCCGCGCTCCGCGCCACCGAGGGCGGCGTCGCTCAACGCGCGTTTTCGCTCCTGAAGGCCCAGGATGCCCTCCTCCACCGTATCCGCAGCCACCAGGCGATACACCATCACGGGTCGCTCCTGGCCGATCCGGTGCGCGCGATCGGCCGCCTGGTCTTCCACCGCAGGATTCCACCAGGGATCGAGCAAGAAGACGTGGTCGGCCTGCGTCAGATTTAACCCGGTACCGCCCGCGCGCAACGAGACGAGAAGCACCGGCGGGCCGGCCTCGCTCTGGAAGCCAGCGACGACGCCGCTCCGGTCGACGGTCGATCCGTCGAGGCGGGAGTAGCGGATGCCCGCCGCCTCTAGGCTCGGCTCCACCAGATCCAAGAGCGACGTCCACTGCGAGAAGACAAGCGCCTTGTGGCCGTCGGCGACAACACTCTCGAGCTCCTCAAGCAAGAGCTCGATCTTCGAGGAGGAGGCCGCGCTCTGGCCGGGGACGAGGGCACGGTGGCACGCGGCCTGGCGCAGCCGCAAGAGCGCCTCGAGCGCGGAGAGCACGCTCTCGCCTGCGCGGAGTTTCTCCAGCACCTCTGTCCGCGTGGCAGCGCGCACCGCGTCGTAGACGGCGCGCTCCTCGTGATCCAGCTCGCAGCGCAGGACGAGGTCCGTGCGCGGCGGGAGTTCCGGCGCGACCTCGCGCTTGCGCCGCCGCAAGACGAAGGGACGGATGCGCTGCCGCAGGTGTTCGGCGGTGGCTTCGCCATGCGGGCCGCCCTCGGCGATCGGTTTCACGTAGCGCTCGGAGAAGTCTCTGAGGCTTCCCAGAAAGCCTGGGTTCGTGAAGTGGAACTGGCTCCACAGCTCGTCCAGTCGGTTCTCGATCGGCGTCCCAGTCATGGCCAGCCGGAAGCCGGCACGCAGTCGGAAGGCCGTTTGCGCGGCCTGACTGCCTGGGTTCTTCACGTTTTGCGCTTCATCGAGCACGACCGTGTCCCAGTCCACGGAGCAGAGCAGCTCTGTGTCAAGGCGCAGGATCGCGTAGCTCGTGAGGGTCACATCTGCGGTGGCGTCGAGGGCGCGTCGCGGCCCGTGATGCAGGGTGGCCCGCAGTGCGGGGCGGAAGCGAGCGATTTCTGCGGCCCAGTTGTGGAGCACACTCGTCGGTGCCACCACCAGCGTCCGGCCGCGCAGAGCGCAGAGCGCTTGGAGGGTCTTGCCAAGGCCCATGTCGTCGGCCAGCACCCCACCGAGGCCCGCGTCGCGCAGGAAGCCGAGCCACGCCACGCCGCTGCGTTGGTAGCTGCGCAACTCACCCGTGAGATCCTGGGGGAGCGCTGCTTCCCGGATGCCCTCGAAGCCGTGGACCAGCGTCTCGAGGGCGTGCGCGGAGGGCGGAGCGGGAACGCCAAGGGCGTCGCACAGGCGAGCGAGATCCGGGAGCGCCGCACGGGGCAGCCGGGTCGTCTCCCGCTTCGCCGCCAGGAGATCCGCCACCTGCTCGCCAAAGCGTGCGAGCCAATCCGCCGGGAGCGGTGCCATGCCACCTCCGGAAAGCGCGACCCAGGACTCGCCGCTTTGCCAGGCTGCGAGCACGCGCTCGGCGCTCACCTCTCCCCCGCGTTTCGGGCCGGCGTCGTCGCCACGGGGGAGGAAGCGGAGCTCGAAGTCGTCGCCCGTCACGCGCAGCTCGGGAACGAGGGCCGGTGCGCGGAAGAACGCTTCGTGGGCGCGGCCACGCACTTCACCGTCGAAACTCGCGAGCTTTCCGGCGAAGATGAGGGCTTCCTCCCCTCGCAGCACGATGCGCCGCCCAGGCAGCAGTTCGAGCTGGCTCTGGAGCTGACGGACCAGGCGCGCTTCCGCGGCCTCGTCTCGCAGCGGCGCGGCGTCGCTCCCCGGCAGGAGTGTGAGGCGGCCCGCGTCGACGCGCGCTGCGGGAGGGTCTCCGTAGACGAGGGTCGCAAGCACCGAAAGCTCTTCGCCCTGGCGCGCGGTCTCGACGACCAGGCGGGGAAGCGCGCGCGTGGTGCGCGGGAGGCGACGCGTGCAGATCTCCACGGGGATCCGGCGCTCGAGGTCCGGAAGGATTTCTGTGACCAGGCTAAGCGCGTCGTCGGGGGAGAAGTGCTTGCCCCGAGGCAACTCGGCGAGCTCGCGTCCGCTGAGTCCGCTCTCCCCCACAGGACGCAGGACATCGCCGCAAAGTGCGACCCCATTCTGGAAGGTCTCGGTGATCGAAGGGTCGGGCCCGACCGAGAGCCGGAAGCCGTTCGGGTCGTCCTCGAGACGCCCATGCAGCACCAGAGGTTCGGCGGAGGCGCGCACCGGGACGCCGTCGAGGAGAATGTCGGCACAGTCGGCGAGGGCTGCGACCAGGCGGGGCGCGGATTCGCGTGGAAGGGGCCCGCGCAGACGCGCGCCGAGCACGCGCTCGACGGCGAGGTCGGCCTGGGTCGCCACAAACCGCGGGCCGTCGACCCGGCCGCTCGCCACTGCAAGCAGGGTCGTCACGAGGGGCTCTTCGTGTGCGCCTTGAACGACGTAGCGCTCAAGGGCGAGACCGGATCCGAAGCGCGAGAGGCGGTAGCGCAGCCTGCCGGGTGCCGAGGGCGAGGAGGCGCCAGGGCTTGCACGACCCGGGAGGGGTTTGCCTTCGCTGCGCGCCCGCCGCAGGGCGATCACCGCAGCGGCGACGTGCTCGCAGGGGTCGTCCGGGCTCGAGCAGTCGCACGACCACTCCCGCTCGGCGGGATGAAACGTGACGACGAAGCTGATCATTCCCCCGCGCGTCGAGACGCGGAGCGAAGCTTCCTCGGGGGATTCCTCCTCGAGGGAAACGGCTTCGCCCCGCACGAGCTCAACGCCGCGCGACCAGATGGCTGAGGAACAGGCGGCCCGGATCGTCTCGAACAGTGCCTGCACGGCCCAGGCGATCAGGCCCTCGACACAAGGCTCGCGCGTTTGGCGGCGATCAGTTTGAGCAGCGCGTGCTGGGGATCGGCAAACTTCTGCACGCCCTCCTCCATCAAGACTTTCTCGAGCTTCGCTTGGTCGACCTTGCGGTCGATCTCGTCGAGCACATTTTGCGGGGGCATCTCGTCGATCGCACGGCGGTAGAGCTTCCCGCCAGCCTCGACCTTGTCGTTGGTGGCGGGCGGATTCGTCTCGATGTCGCTCCCCGCAAACGCGCCCACATACTTGTCTGCGGGATCGCTCGGCTTCTTGGTCCCGGTGCTGGCAAAGATCATCTCCTGCTGGAGCGGGAGCTTCTTGTCCGCCCAGAATGTGACGTTCTCTCGCCAGCTCCGCTTGGCGTTCACGATCCCCACCAGGCCCTGGGCCGCGGGCGAGAGGTCGGGCACATGCTTCTCGGTGTATACGTCCACCCGGGAGACGAAGATGCTGTAGACGCTCTTAAAGGAGGAGAGAGGCTGCTTGCGTCGCTGCGCACCGCGCCAGATGGCGTCCCGCGCGATACGGTACTGCCGGATGCAGAAGATGAGCGTCACATTCAGCGTCACACCTGCGGCAGCGAGCGCTTCGAGGGCAGCCAGACCCGCCGCCGTGGCGGGCACCTTGATCATCCGGTTGCGGCGCCCCTCGCTGTACTCCTTCCCAAGTTCGATGTACCGGCGCA
>DAIOWK010000304.1:0-4614 GCA_036758525.1 Myxococcota bacterium | reverse complement strand
CCCGACGGACTCCGAGGATGCCGGCCACGGGCTCGCCCGCGCTATCGCGGGCCAGCACCAGTTCGAGCGGTGTACCGGGAACCGTGGCCTGCGCAGCACACGCGGAGAAGAGAGCATTCGGCTGCTGACTCTCTGCCTCCCAGCCCTGCGAGCCTGCCGCATGGAGACTTGCAAACGCCTCGTAGGCATGCGGTCCGCGCTCGAGGGAGACCCGGACACCACGGCGCAGCGCCCGGCGGCAGCCTTCGCGAAAGTCCTTCGCGAAGCGTTCTGTCTCGGTCCTTGCGAAGCCCTCGCTGAGATCGAGTACGAAGAACCGGTCTCTGCGAAGACTCCGTTCCGGGGCCGGAGGGAGCCGCAGGTCCTCCCGGGGGTCGAGTGTCAGCCGGAAGGCTGCATCGGGAATCTTGGCGAGCGCGTGCAGCACGGCGGCACCCCGCTCCGGGACGAGCGGCGCGTCGGACAGAAGTCCGCCGGGGAGACCTCCCCCCGGTGCCACGTAGGTGCGAAACCGCCCGCCCACGGTGCGTCGTGCGGGCAGCAAAACGCGCGCGCCGTCCTCGCACTCGAAGGCGAAGAGCTCCGTCGGCGTGCCGTACGCGGCCTCGGCAATCTGCGCAAACTCCGGCGTCAAAAAGAAGCTGGCGTTGGGGGACACCGCGACCAGGGCTTCCCAAAACCGCCGCTCCGGCCGAGGGATGCGCCGCGCCTTCACCGCGCACCCACCGCGACGCCTGTCGCGCGGCCCACTCCCCGCGCCTCGCGAACGGTGGCCAGAGCCTCCTCCCAGGCCTGCGGGCAGAAGCTGCGAATCAGCGCCGCGTAGGACGCTGCGCCGAGGGCAATCCGCAGGACAAGGCGCATCCCCGTCGGGAGGCTCGCAAGCCCGCTCCCCGCCAAGATCACGACCGCGGCCATAGCAAGCGCGCCGAACAGACCCGGCGCGATCGATGCGGCCACACTCGCAGTCGAGAGGCCTCCGTATCGGCGCAGCACGTAAAAGAAGAGCGGAAACGCAGCGACATGATACAGGGAGACTCCGCAGGCCGCGCCGGAGGCGCCGTCCATCCGTGCACCGGCGAAGACCAGCGCACCGAGGGCAACGACGCGCAGCAGCGCGAAACGCAGCTCGACCCCGGGCTGCCCTCGCGCAAGGAGAATCGCGCCCATCGCCGAGCCCAGGGCCGCAACGACGCCAGTCGGTGCAAGACGGACCAGGAGAGAGGACGTGGCCTCCCAGCCTGGCCCAAGTAGAAGCGGGACAAGGTCGTGGGCCACGCAGGCAAGCCCAATCACCAGGGGACAGCAAGCCAGGCTCATCTGCCGCAAGAGCGAGCACGCGCTGCGGGTGAAGGCAGGCTCGACGCCGGCACTTCGAGAGAGCGCCGCGAAGGCAACTCCCTTCACGGCGGCGGCGAGCCGCGAAGCAGGGAGCATGACGAGGGTAAAGGCCAGTGTGTAGTGGCCGAGCGCACCGGCGCCGAGCGTGGCGCCAAGCACCGCCGTGTCCACCTGGCTACCCAAGGCGACCAGCAGCTGCGCACCCGCCACCGGAAGGCCAAAGCGCGTGAAGCGGGCCGTCCGGCCGTGGTCGAAGCGCGGCCGCCAGGGTGCTCCGGCCCGACGCAGCGTCGGGCCAAGCAGGCAGGCGTCCGCGAGGAGCCGCGCCACCACAAGCGCCAGCACGCCACCACCCAGAACAGCGATCGCGAGCGTGAAGAGAGCATTCAGCACAACCGCCGCAAGCTGCATCCGGGCAATCACGTCGAACGCAAGGCGGCGTTGCAGGAGACCAAAGGCCACCCCTTGGAAAGCGCCAAGCGGCAGCGCCAGCGAGGCCACCCCGACAAGCAGCGGAAGCCGCGGAACGCCGAGCGGTGCGCGCAGCGCGGGTGCGAGGCCGAGCACAAGCAGTGCGGCCAGTGCGCAGGCAAGGACCAGGGAGAGTCCGAGTACTGCCGCCGCGTCCTCCGCCTCGACCCGCTCCGCCTGGGTGAGAGCCGTGCCAAGGCCGAGGAGCGCGAGGGCGCTTGCAAGACTCACGATCACACCCACGATCGCGGCGACACCGAAATCGGACGGACGCAGCCAGTGTGCGACGAGTGCCGTGGTCGCACTCTGGAGGACTGCCATCCCCGCGCTCGAGGCCAGCGCCCAGGCGCTTTGGTGTGCGACGCGTCCCGGCACCCCTAGGAGACCTTCGCTGCCGCGTACCAGAAGTCGGCGCCGCGTGCGGCAATCGTGCCCAGGTGGCCTTTCGGCGGGAGGGGAAAGGGACGCTCGGCCACGAGACGGAGGCCGGCCTGCTGCAAGTCGAGGCGGAGCTCCCCGGGGTTATAGGGATGGAAGGGCATCCTGAGCGGCGCGGGGCCGGCGTGGCTGACCGTGGCCGTAAAGCCGTCTCCGGGCTCCCGGGCGGGCAAGCCGATGCCGCGGGCCATACGACGGACCAGTGTCTGGGCTTCGAAGCGAACGCGGCGAAGGGCGAGGCGCCCCGCATCCTCGAGATCCGCGGCACGCAGCACCCGCTGGCGACGGACGAGCCGCCGCGCGAGGCCGCCGCCCCCTTCCGGGAGCTCTCCGCTTTCTCGACGTCGGGCGTAGCGGAGCAGCCAGTGCCGGGGACCCGGCCGCCAGAGGCCATTGTGTACGGAGAGCACGAGGTGGCCGCCGGGCCTTACCACCCGCGCGGCCTCGCGAAGAATTCGCAGGCGATTTTCGCGGCCGTGAAAGTGTTCGAGGAGTTGGCACACGAGGAGAGCGCCATCGAAACTGTGGGACACAAAGGGAAGCGCGCCCACTTCGGCCCGCAGCCATTGAACGGGGAGCCCTGCCCTCTCTGCAGCCTGCTTGCCATTCGTGAGCATCGCCTGGACGAGATCCACGGCAACCACGCCGTAGCCCTGCCGCGCAGCGCCGAACGCTTCGCGCCCGGCCCCGCAGCCGAGGTCGAGCACGCGCGAGCCTTTCGCGAAGCACAGCCCAAAGAGCTCCTCCTCGGCCGCGTCAAGACCCTCCTCGTCTCGCATTTGTGCGTAGGCCGCGATCTCCCGGGCGTCGTTGTAGCGGCGGTGCACCAGGGGAAGAGGAGCGGTCACGAGGTCATCTCTCCCCCTGCGTCTTGGCGGAACGAAGCTCCGAGGCTTTCCCGTCGCCGCAGACCCTCGGGGTCGACCCCGCGTTCGTGGAGCAGCCGCGTGTAGAGTATCTCGTGCCGCGAGGCCATGAGCTCCGCTGAAAAGCGCGCGCGAACGTGGGCACGAGCCGCCCGAGCCAGCGAGCGGGCGCGTCTTGAATCCGTGAGCAGGGAGGTGATGGCATCCCCGAGTGCGCGGGGATCGAGCGACGTGGCCGAGAGCGTCGAGACGCAAGGCGTCGGGAGCAGCCCACTCACGCCGTGCGTAATGATTTCCGGGTTCGAACCTACGTTCGAAGCCACGACAGGAACGCCGAGGGCGCACGCCGTAAGCAGCGAGAGGTTGAGCCCCTCCCAGAGCGAGGGCAGGACATATAGGTCACTCGCCGCGATGCAGTCCGCATAGTCCGCCCGTTCGCCCGCGAAGACGAAGGCTTCCGGCCGGAGAGAAGTTCTCACCGCTGCCTCGAGGGCTGCGCGCTCGGGACCGTCGCCGACGAACAGGAACCGCGCCTTTGGATGGCGGGCAAGGACCGTCTGCGCTGCCGAAATCAGAAAGCGATGACCCTTTCGCTGGCTGAGCGTTGCCACGGTCGTCACAAGGGGGACCTCCGCGGCTACACCAAGTTGTGCCCGCATCTCGCAGCGGGGACGTGTGCGCTCGAGCGGCGCGAAAGGGATCCCGTCAGGCACGAGCTCGACGCGATGCCGCGGAACGAGTTCGCGGCTCCGCAGGTGAGCGTGGACGGCGTTCGAGACCGCGACAACCCGTGTCGCAACGCGCGCGAGGAGGGCGTAGCGGAGGCGGAGGCTCAAGGGCCAGCTGCCATAGGTCGCCTGACGCGTGTAGAGGCGTACGGGGGTGCGGGCTGCCAGGCCGGCGAGGGTGAGCCAGAGGTCCGCGGGACGACTGTGGGCATGCGCGACGTGAAAAGCCCCCTCGCGCAGAAGTTGCACGAGGGGTGCGATACGCCGGCGGAGGGGGCCCTGCGCGCCGAGGAGCATGCTCCGTGCGGGGATGCCAAGACGCGCGAAGCGCGCCGCACCTGTCGCTTCTGCCTCGAGACTAGAGATGGGTGCGTCGTCCGCATACAGCGCGAGGACGCTTGGCGCGAAACGCTCACGATCGAGCGCCTCGACCAGGTGGAGGACGAGGTCGCTCGCTCCGGACGGCGCCAGTTGAGAGACGGCGAGGAGGACGCGGGCCGGGGCCATGGCCCGGAGATCGGCGCCTTATCGCGCGGCCTTGAGCTCTCAAAACCGAAAGGGTTCCGCGGATCTTGGACGCGGCCCTTCGTGCGCCTGGACCCCTCCTGCCGCCTCCCTGGGTGGCCTGCCAGTGCCCTCCGCCCGGATCGGGCGCTTGTCGCTGGCGCAGCGCACAGGCACTGGGGTATTCCCACCGGCCGTGCGCTCTCCGACGAGCAACGTAGGAAGGTGGATCGCGCAGCAAGCGGCGCTCGCCGGCGACCGCGTCG
>DAIOWK010000303.1:0-4629 GCA_036758525.1 Myxococcota bacterium | reverse complement strand
CCACTCGCCGGGATTCTCGATGAAGGCCAAAAGCCCTCCCGTCATGGCATTGCGGGTGGTTTCGTTCCCGGCGACCACGAGCAGGAAGTAGTAGGAAAGGAGTTCGAGGGGGGGCAGCGGCTTGCCGTTGACCAAGCCGTTCGCCACCACGCTCACGATGTCGTTCGTGGGTTTGCGCCTTCGCTCTTGGGCCATCGCATTGAAGTACTGGAAGAGCTCCATGCGCGCGCCGTTGATCGTCTCCTCGATGGAGGCATTGCGCTGAAACTCTGGATCCTGCGGCGCGATAATTTCATTGGTCCAGCGAAAGAGCAGCTCCCAATCCTCGCGAGGCACCCCGAGCATTTCCGCGATCACCGCGATCGTGATCTTCGCCGACACGTCCTGCACGAAGTCACCTTGGTTCTTCTTCGCGGCTTGATCGAGCACTTCTCGCGTGATCCGGCGCACGTGAGGCTCGAGCTCCTTCACCACACGCGGAGTGAACTGCTTGCTCGCGACGTTTCTGTACCGGCCGTGATCCGGAGGATCCATGTTGAGCAGGTGCCGTGCGGCCACCTCTTCGGGCGGCCTGAAGTCCGTGGTGAAGATGGCGATCCGCGGCTCGATGATGAACTTCTCCGGCTGCTTTCCAATTTCGACGATGTCGGCGTACTTCGTGATCGCATAGAAGGGTTCGACATTCGGCCGCTCGTACCAGAACACAGGAGCGTGCTTCCGCAGATACGCCCACTCGCGATGGGGATAGCCGTTTTTCTCGTAGTGTTCGGAGCTGATGATGTCGAGGGTTTCGAGCGAGAGCTCGGGAGAAGGGTGGGCAGACGCCATGCGGAGAGCCTCCGGACGCGGGGTACCCGGCACTGTACCTCCCCGTGGGAGCGGGGCCAGCGCGTCCGAACGAGCTAGGGGGCGGGAGACGGGAGGCCATCGAGGAACTCGCCGAGGGCCGCATTGAATTCCCGAGGCGCTGCGAGGTTCACGATGTGCCCGGCGCCGGGAACCACGACGAGGCGCGCCACGCGCAGCGAGCGCGCCAGTACCTGAGAAGGGCCGCGGGAGAGTTGATCCTGCGCGCCTACGACGACGAGCGTGGGAATCCGAAGCTCGCGCAGCTGAGGTGCGAGCTCTGCTGCCGAGCGCTGTTCTGCGAGCACGTGGCGCAAAAGATGTGCAAGCGCGTGGGGTGGGTGCTCGAGCATGCCCTGGCGGACGAGGCGTGCGGTGTTTGCGTCGAAGCCAGAACGTGGACCCCAGGCAAACTCCGCTCCTGCGACCTCCAGGCCTTTGGCCTCGATGGCCTCGGCGAAGCCCAGTGCCCAGTCCGCCTGCCGCAGATTCTCCTCCCGTCCCTCCTTCGCGCCGGGTGGGAAGGCTGCGAGCACGAGGGCACGCACGCGCTCGGGTCGCGCGAGCGCGAATCCCAGCGCAGTGCCCGCACCCATCGAGAGGCCACCGATCACCGCCTGCTCGGCAGACTCGTGATCGAGAACACGGCCCACATCCATCACCAGCTGCTCCGCGGTGTAGAGGGCAGGATCTTGGGGAGCGGCGCTGCGGGCATGACCCCGCGCGTCAAACAGGACCATCCGGTAGCGGTTGCGCAGCGCGCGTACTTGCGGGCGGAAGTTGCGTGCGCTCCCACCGAAGCCATGCGCCAGCAGGACGGGCGGACCCGTTCCCACGGTCTCGATGTGCAGTTCCACCTCGCCCGGATCCGTCACCGTCGCCTTCTCCCGCAGTGTGCAATGATGGCGGACCCGTAGCGGAGGATCCATGAGCGAAGCCCGGCGCACAGGCACTCGACCGGTCGCCGCAGCCACGGTGCTCCTCATACGGGACCGAGTCGGCACAGGTGGGCTGGAGGTTTTCTTGGTGGAGCGCCACCACGAGATCGAATTCGCGGGGGGCGCAACCGTCTTTCCGGGGGGGAAGGTCCACCCGAGCGACACCTCGCCCACCCTGCGCGGGCGCTGCCGGGGCACGGAGGGGCTCGGGGAGGCCGCCCTCGCCGTGCGCGTGGCGGCGATTCGCGAGAGCTTCGAGGAGTGCGGAGTCCTCCTCGCGCGTCCGCGCACATCCGTTCCGGGCGAAGCATTGGTCTCGCCCGCAGCTCTTGCCGATCTGTGGAAGCGCTACCGCGGTGCGCTCGAGCGCCATGAGCTCTCGATGGAGGAGCTCGTCCGAAAGGAGGATCTCGAGCTCGCCTGCGACCTGCTCGTACCGTTCGCGCACTGGATTACGCCGGAAGGCATGCCGAAGCGTTTCGATACCCACTTCTTCATCGTGCGCGCTCCTTCGGACCAGGTCGCCGCTCACGACGGCCACGAGCTCGTCGGCGCACGCTGGCTCACCCCGCAAGAGGCGTTGGCGGACGCAGACGCCGGCCGACGGAGCATCATCTTCCCGACCCGCATGAATCTCGCAAAACTCGGGCGCAGTCCGAGCGTGGACGAGGCGATCGCCGCGGCCCACGCGCAGCCCGTGGTCACGGTGCTCCCCCGGATCGATCGGGGCGCAAAGGGAGTCGTCCTGCGGATTCCCGCAGAGGCGGGCTACGACATCGTGGAAGCACCCCTCGACGAGGTGCGTCGGAGCTAGACCGAGCGTTTCGAGCGCATGAGCTCGCGCAACGGCCGCATGCCGATCGTGCGGATCCCCGCTTCCTGAAACGCGCGCCGGCCTGCCTCTCCACCGTAGAAGGTACGCTCGAAGTCGCGCGCGTGGGCCGAGCCTGGGGTCACCGCCGTGAGTTCATCGCCACCCTTCGCCGCGTGGCAGAGCAGCCAGTTCAAGCCAGGCACCACGCCCGCCAGGCGCTTTGCGTTGTGGGCCAGCCCTTCACCCGGCGGAAAATCCAGCGAATCGGCGTCGAACGCGTCGAACGCGGGCACAGCGACCGCGCCGAGCTTTGCCTCGAGCAGGGCGAACAGAGGCGCTGCCTTCTCGAGGCCGCGGCGGGCCAGGAAATCCTTGCGCGCGGTCGGAGCGAACACGGGAAGGCAGTAGTCGGCCGCAAGTCGCGCCAAAAGGTCGAAGAACGGCGGAAAGAAAACGGTGCCCATGTGCGAGTCGAGGTGCGTGACATCGACCCCCGCCGCGACTGCCAGGTCGATCTGTGCGCGAAGTTCGATCTCCACCTCCTCCGGTCTCGCGTTTTTCAGCACTTCGCCCACGCTGCGCGGCAGATAGCCCTCTGGGTCGCAGAGCGACGGCACGCGGCTTCGTCCGGCAACCGGGCCCCAGCGATACTCGGTCCACTCTGCGTTCAGCGTGAGGTGCACGCCCAGATCGAAGTGCGGGTTTTTTCGGGCGCGCCCTGCCGCCTCGAGGAACCATGGGCAGGGCACCATCATGCTGCCACAGGTCGCCGGACCGTTCTCCAACGCTTCGAAGGCCCCCACATTGGCGGAATGACACATTCCGATGTCGTCTACGTGAACCACGGCGACCCGGTCCGTTGGGGAGAAGCCGAGCCGCTCGAGAAGGGTGGACGTCATGCATTTCCTCCAGCCTGCGCGCCGCCCATTCTACGCGCGCGTGATACCCTGCGCGCTGTGAAGCTCGCCCGACTCGAGGAACTGGCCGGGGCCGCCGCCGCCGCCGCCGATCGTGCCCGCGCCGAGATCCTGCCACGCTTTCGCCGCGTCACGGTGGAACGCAAGCAGGACGGTTCGCCCGTCACCGAGGCAGATCGCGCGGCGGAGCGCGTGATCCGGGCGGCCCTGCGTGAGGCCTTGCCGGAGGCCTCGATCCTGGGAGAGGAGTATGGCGCGGAAGCCGGCCGGGAGGCCGCGCTTCAGTGGGTGGTGGATCCGATCGACGGCACCATCGCCTTCTCCCGGGGTATTCCGCTTTTCGGCACCCTCATCGCGCTGCTCGAGGACGGCGAGCCCATTCTCGGTCTGATCGACCTGCCCGCCCTTGGCGAACGCACCCTTGCGGTGCGCGGGGGCGGCTGCCGACGCAACGGCGAGATCGTGCGTGTCTCGCAAGAACGTGAGCTCACACGGGCGCTGGTCTCCCATGGTGACCTCTTCTGCTTCGAGCGGGCCGGTGAGCGCGCTGCATTCGAGCGCATGACGCGAGAGATCGCGCTGCTACGGGGCTATACCGACGCTTTTGGCCACGCGCAGGTGTGCGCCGGCGCGGTGGACGCGATGGTGGACCTGGATCTCAATGTCTGGGATATGGCTTCGACACGGATCTGCGTGAGCGAGGCCGGGGGCAAGGCCTTCGTCACACCGCAGAGGAAAGGAAAGGCCGGGCTTGTGTTCGGGAGCCCGGCGCTCGTGGACCAGCTCGTCGGGTTCCTTTCGGTCGCTTGAGCGCGCGGGAGCCCGCACCTAGAAGGGGCGGTCCCCCACGATCGTGACACGCTCCATGTGGCGCACCTTTGGCCAGTAGTCCGACACGGCATAGTGCTGGCAGGCGCGGTTGTCCCAGAACGCGATCGCGTGGTTGTCCCAGCGAAAGCGGCACTGGTACTCGGGGATGGCAGCCTGGCGGTAGAGCAGCTCGAGCAGCCCCCGACTTTCCGCGTGCGTCATGCCCTTGATCCCGGTCGTGAAGGCGGCGTTCACGTACAGACCCTTGCGCCCGGTCTCGGGGTGGGTGCGCACGACGGGATGT
>DAIOWK010000302.1:0-4645 GCA_036758525.1 Myxococcota bacterium | reverse complement strand
CAAGCCAGACAGGTGGACATCTTCAGTCGACTCGCGCCCCGAGGTCAAGATTCGGACCTGTGGATCTCACGTCGAACGGAAGGGGCGACGAATCGGGTAGCAAGGTTCGGCGGGTCTCCCACGAAGAGAGCCCCTGGCCGTCCCATCCAGCAGCGAACCTGCGGCGTAGTTCTTCGGATCCACGCTGGGCACACTTGGCTTAGAAGTTCAGCCGGAGTGCGATCCCTCGCCCACCCGGGAGGACGAGCCAATTCGTTCCGGATCCGCTCTGCGCCACAGCGCCGTCCCTGATGAAGTGCTGGTACTCTTCGAGGTCTTTCGGCGCCCGGGAGGGTTCGCTCCAGATATACACCTCTCCGACGGCGGTCCCGGAGAGTGTGGCGACCGCGGCGTAGTGGCTCTCGTGAAGGGCCAGAAGGATGCCTCCTCCCAGCAGGTTGAAGGCAAGATTGCCCAAGTGGTTTGTCCAGGAGCTCCGGTCGTCAGCGCGCTGCGCTCCGGCGACGAGCATCTGCTCGCCTTTGGCGAGTCTCGCAACTTTGTCTGCGTGAGAGGCATCCGCAGGCCCACGGATCGGGTCGGCGCCGTCTCGTCCGGGCATCGGCCGCAGCAAGACGATATCTCCCACACCGATCGCGGCCTGCGTCGCATTCACGATGTCGAAGGAGCGACTCCGGTCGGAGTCGACCGCTGCGCTCGTAGTCGTGTATGCAAAGCACGCAGTGTTGAAACCTAGCCAGCCGTAATACCAGATCTGGGCATGACGCCGGCCCGCGTCGAGCCTTTCTTCGAGAAAATGCAGCCGCGCGTCGAGCTCCGCATCCGTTCGCGGAGCGGCGAAGGCGGGGGTCGGAGCTCGCGGCACAGCGAAGGGGACCGAGGCGCAGGCGAGCGGGCCAGCGAACAGAAGAAGAACGAGGCGTCTCTTCACACGATCCCCCGGCCAGGGGCGGAACCTCTCCACAGGGAGCGGCCCCCCCCGCGACATCATCCCATACACGGGTTGGCCGTGCATGGGTAATGGGCGACATTGAATTCCGCCCTGGCATCCTCCACCTTTCAGGAGGGAAGCGCGCCCGTACGCTCACCAACACCTTGTCTTGTAGAGCGAATCGATCTGGGGATACGGGCCCTTCCTGGAGGGGCGCGAAACTCTGTTACACAAAGCGTTCTCAGCCCAGCCCTCAACGCTCCGGTCTTGGACCAGGTCCGGCGGGAAGGACGCCCGCGCCAGCCACAGACGGCGCGAATGGATGGGAAGCGCAGAACACGCTTCTCGCACGGACCGCACCTTGACACTGGATGCGGCAAAGGGCATACAGACCGCTGAGGAGTACCGATGAAGAGTTTGCGCTGCGTCGCCTTCGTGACGGGGATCGCCCTCTCGCTGCTTTTCCTCGCAGACCGAGGATGGGCCGGCGGACACGGCGCTCAAATCAGCCTGGACCACAGCCACGTCCAACCCGCGCACCTTGAGATCAAGACCGGCGAATCCGTCACCTTCAAGAATGTCGTGGACATGCCCGGAGGGCACACCGTCGTAGCGGACGACGGTTCATTCGAGAGCCCGCCGCTGAACAAGGACGAGAGCTGGACACATCAGTTCGGAAAGCCGGGGAGCTACAAGTTTCATCTCAAGCAGCATCCCGACACAAAGGGTGAGATCGTCGTGCAATAGTGTGTGGGCGGATGGGGAGCGGCCTGCCGGCCGAGTCGCACGACACCCCGCATGAACTTCCTCGCTCGGCAGCGCTCTCCCTCTGTGGGATGATCGCGGACCCCACCGGGTCATCTCGTCCTTCCTCTTCGCCCGCTGGAGTGAAACGTCGAGACTAGAGAACGCCGGCGCCCCGCTCGCCGGTCCTGATCCGGATCGCGTCCTCCATCGCGAGGACCACAATCCGGTCCGCACCCTGACCCCGTCGGGTATCCGCCGCGCGGCAGATCGCTTGCACGACCGCCTCCGCCCACTCGGCGTCGACCGCGACTTCGATGCGAAGTCGCGGCGCGATCACGGGGATGGGAAACGGACTCTCCGCCTGATCGCCCGGGGTCAAGTCACGGATCTCTTCCACCGTCATTCCGTGAACCACGCCGGTGTCCAACACGGCCAGGCGGACCGAGTCGAGCTTGGCGGGCCCGACGATCACCTCGATCTTCCGCAGGCGACTGCCTTCCCGGACGGCCTCCATCGGACCTCGTCATTTCCCGCCGCAGCCGGCGGCTGGCGCCACCGGACATGCGAGCACAGGCCAACGTCGTGGTGACGAACTCAGCCACTCTGGTCCACACAAGCTCGTCACACAGCGAAAGCACCGTCGGTGTGCGTCTGCCGATCGCAAGATTGGTGCCAGATTTCGCGACCCGCTGCGCGTCGCGCGCCCATGCGTGCCGAGCGCGACGCACCTTCCCAGGATCCCTCCACGTGGGGCGCACCCTCGATTCCCTTGCGGAACCTGCACAGGGAAACATCATTCGATGCCATTTGAATGTGCAGCCCGAAGACTTGTGTCCGGGTAGGCTGGGAAGAAGGCCGCAGCGCTCTCTACGCGCGTGCTGCCGAGCGGCCAGCGCGTCGACCGAAGTATGTGCCGTCGCCGAGCGAGATCCCGCTCGAGTAGCCCCCCACGGAGAGACCCGACGCACACCGTCCGGCAGCGAAGAGCCCAGAGATGGGACGGCCTTCCGGATCAAGCACTCGCCCGTCAGGATCCGTGTGGAGGCCGCCGAGCGTGAATGCCGCGTAAAGAGATCCCTCGGTGGTGCAATCGAAGGCACCGAAAGGTGCGGTCACGAGCGCCACGACGTACTCCCGCGCCTTGCGGAACAAGGGATCTTCGCCGCGTGCCGCGTGGAGATTGTACAGGGCAAGTGTGCTCTCAAGGCTACCGGGCGGCAGACCCAGCTCGCGCGCAAGCTCCGCGGGAGACTCGCCCACCGCAGCGACGCTCCGTGGATACTCGGGCTGCTCGAAGATCGCGTTGTCCACCACGAGCCACGCACGCCCTCCATGGGAGAGCAGCGCGAGCTCACCGAGGCGCCCGTAGTAGGCATCCTCGTTTACGAAGCGCTGTCCCTGCGCGTCGACGAGGATTCCGCGCCGAAGGCCCCAGGGCTGCGTCACGGGAAGCGAGATCGACGCTGCGTTCATGCGAACAGTGGCGGCACCTGCGGCCATGCCCAGACGGATCCCGCTGCCGTCGTCACCCTCGGCGCCCACCCGGAATTCGCATCGCGTCAAGAGCGGCTGATAGGCCGCGAGCATCGCGTCGTTGTGGATGAAGCCGCCCGTCGTGAGGACGACGCCCCTGCGTGCGCGAATCGCGCGTTCGCACCCCCCCGCGCCAGCGATCACGCCAACGATGCCGCTCGCAGTGTCACGCACAAGCGCTGTGCAGCGTTGGCCGGCCGCTACGCGCGCTCTGCTCGCAGCGACGGCTGCGAGCAGAGCGCGCATCAGCATCGGGCCGGCCTGCTGCTCGAGCTGTGGCACGTGCCCGCGCGGCGCGGGATGCGCGATCTCGCAGAAGGGATGCGCGCGCTCAGAGCCCGACCAGACGAGGCCATCGTCGGTGGGCGGCTCGCCACTGCAACCGTCATAGAAGACGGGCTTGAAGGGAATCCCTTGAGCAACGAGCCAGTCGTAGTGCTCGGTACTGTCCTCGCAGTAGATGCGCACCTTCGCTTCATCTGGGGCATCACCGCACGAGGCCATGAGATAGGCGTACATCGCCTCGCACGAATCCTCGAAGCCGCAGGCCTTCTGGAGGGCTGTCCCTCCGCCGAGATAGAGCACCCCGCCGGACATGGCGGAGGTCCCGCCACCGGCGGCCGCACGTTCGAGCACGAGGGTCTCGGCGCCCGCGCGCGAAGCCTCAAGTGCCACGGCTGCACCTGCGGCGCCAAGGCCCACGACGACGACATCCGCCGAGTCATCCCAGGCGCGGATCTCTCGCAGGTCTCTCACCTCGGTCGACATCGCCTCTCCTTCGAGAGGTCGATTCTACGGGGCCGCGGGAAACGTGACGACGGGAATCAGGAGGCAGGAGGCAAGGCCGAGCACCACACATTGGTCTGCGGCCTCTCCAGCGCGGGACTGCGCTGCGCCTCGCCTAGCCGGGGGTCCGCGTGCGCCGAGGGGACCTGCGACGCCCGCTCTCCGTGGGCTCGCCGTGAGAGACTTCGGGCGCCTTTTCAGCGCTGCGCTTTAGCTCGGCAAACGCCTCCTCCACGGCGCCCACAAGGTCGTGCAAATCCGGCACGAGATCCCAGTCGGCGGTGAAACCCCAGGAAAGGGTCCGCAGATAGCTGAACAGAGCGATCCCCACCGAGAGGGAGCCGAAGAGCGGCACCCAGGGATGAGCTTCCAGCATCGGCGCACCCAGCAGGTAGAGGGGCCGACGCGGACCTGGGACATTGGTCACCACGAGGTTGAAGGGCGGCTGGCTCTGCTCGAAAAGGCGCGCACCGAGGGCGATCGGCGTCGAGCCGAGCCACTCGACCACCTGGCTGACGGAGTCCGCCCCGAGCGCCTCGTGGCTCCGCTTGAGCCGTTCGGTGGTTTTGCGCACCTCGGCAAAACGCTTGAGGGGATCGCGTTCCGCGATGGGAAGGGGGACCAACCAGGCGGTGACGCGATTGCCGA
>DAIOWK010000301.1:0-4647 GCA_036758525.1 Myxococcota bacterium | reverse complement strand
GCCAAAGAAGCGCGCCTCGAGTCGCCCGTAGATGGACGCGCGATAGAGCTTGAGGGCTATCGGGACGTTTCGGAAGATCCACTTCTCCCACGGCTTGTACGCACGATCGAACCTCGGGACGACGTAGTTGGCAGAGCGTTGGAAGATCGTCACCCTGCGCGCCACAGGAGCGATGCAGGGAATGAACTGAATCGCACTCGCTCCGTTTCCGATCACAGCCACGTCCTCTCCGGCAAGATCGTGGCCGTGGTCCCAACGCGCCGAGTGGAACGTCGAACCCTCGAAGGAATCGAGGCCGAGAAGCTTCGGCACATGCGGTCGGTTGAGCTGCCCCGTCGCACTCACCAGAACGTGCGCGCTGAGCTCCTCACCGGTCGTCGTGCGCATGCGCCAAACGCCCTGCGCTTCGTCAAACGATGCGCTGGCAATCTCGGTTCGAAAGCGGATGTGCTTCAGGAGGCCGTACTTGAGGGCACAATGGTCGAGATAGTCCTGAATCTCCGGCTGCAGGGAGAACTTGCGGCTCCAGCTCGGGTTCGGCTCGAAGGAGAAGCAATAGAGATGCGAGGGCACGTCGCAGCCCGCTCCGGGGTAGCTGTTGTCGTACCAGGTCCCTCCCAGGCGGTCGGATTTCTCGAAGAGGGTGAACGACGAAATGCCGGCCTTCTTGAGCCGGATTCCCATGCACAGCCCCGCCACGCCTGCGCCAAGGATGGCAATGGTGGGCGGGTTGTGAGGTGAAGGCCCCTGGCCGCTTTCGGGTGCACGGCCGGCCGCTTCACGCATGCTTTCAGTCTACTGCCGCAGCTCCCGCGATGCTCGCAGGCACGCGGTCGAGGGTTCGGGGCGATGACGTCGAGGTTTTTGCGGAGCACCAAGAGCGGACGGCGGTCCCGGACCCGCGTGCGACAGGCCGCCCCACTCGCCCCGTCTTGGTTTCTAGTGCTACAACGAGATCACCGTCGCAACCGCGTTGAGGAGGCGACTGGGCCATGCCGATCTCCGCATCGTATCTACCGCCGCCGATGCCCAAGGGTCTCGAGGAGCTCGCCGAGCTCGCGCTTGACCTCGGAGTGACCTCGTACCCCCGCGCACGCGAGTTTTGGCGGATGATCGACCCCGAGGTCTGGACGGCCACACGAAATCCCTGGCTCTTGCTGCAGACTGTCGAGGCGCGCCGCCTCGAGGACGTGGCTTCGGATCCCGGCTTCGGCCAGCGCTTCTCCGAGGCGGCTCGGGCTTATCGGGAGAACCTCGAAGCTCCGGCTTGGTTCCAGCGAAGCTACCCGTCTTCACCACTCCAATGTGTCGGCTATCTCAGCATGGAGTTTGGCCTAAGCGACGCGCTACCGATCTACTCGGGCGGTCTCGGGAACGTGGCAGGCGATCAGCTCAAGTCCGCGAGCGATCTCGGGGTCCCGGTGGTCGGTGTGGGTCTCCTCTACCAGTGCGGCTACTTCCGACAAGACGTGGATGCGGATGGGAATCAGCGCGAATTCTATCCGTACAACGACCCCGTTCAGCTCCCCGTCCTGCCGGTGCGCGACGGGAATGGAGGGGAGTGGCTGCGCATCGTCCTCGACCTGCCCGGCCATCGTTTGTGGCTGCGCGCCTGGGTTGCGCGGGTGGGGCGGGTGCGCCTGTATCTCCTCGACAGCAATGACCCGATGAACATGCCGGCCGACCGCGGCATCACGGCCGAGCTCTATGGAGGCAACTCCGACACCCGTCTCTTGCAGGAGATTGTGCTTGGAATCGGCGGCTGGCGCCTGCTCGGCAGGCTCGGCATGCGCCCGGAGGTCTGCCACCTAAACGAAGGACACGCCGCCTTCGCGGTGGTCGAACGCGCCGCCGAGTTCATGAAGGAGGCCCAGACGAACTTCGATGTCGCGCTTGCGGTGACGCGGGGCGGGAACCTCTTCACGACGCACACCCCCGTCGCCGCAGGTTTCGACCGCTTCGACCCTGGCCTCGTCGCGCACCATCTGGGCCGCTACGCGGACCGGATCGGGATCGGCCCCCGTGGGCTCCTCGCCCTCGGGCGCCTCCACCCTGAGGATGCGACCGAGCCGCTCAACATGGCCTATCTCGCGATTCGCGGAAGCGGGGCGATTAACGGAGTGAGCCGCCTGCACGGCGCGGTCAGCCGTGAGATTCTGAGCCCTCTTTTTCCGCGCATTCCGATCAGCGAGGTGCCCGTCAGCCACGTGACCAACGGCGTCCACCCGGTTTCCTGGGTGTCCTCGAAAGCCCTCGAGCTGTGGCGTTCCGCCTGCGGTGAAGAGGTATGGACGAATCCAGCGGGCGCTTGCCTCGAGCTTCTGGCCAATGTCCCAGACGAGGGACTCTGGGGCCTGCGCACAGAGAACAGACGCGAGCTCGTACACTATGCGCGGGCGCGCCTTGCGCTGGCGCTCGCCGCGCGGGGACAATCGAACGACGTCATTGCAGCCGCAGCCCACGCCTTTGACCCCAATGTGTTGACGATCGGCTTCGCGCGGCGCTTTGCGACCTACAAGCGACCGAATCTGTTGCTCTCTGACCGCTCGCGGCTGCTGCGCATGCTCACCAATCCGCAGCGCCCCGTGCAGCTCGTGATCGCCGGCAAGGCGCACCCGCAAGATGGGCCTGGCAAGGCTCTGCTGCGAGAATGGCTGCGTTTCGTGCGCAGTCCTGAGGTGAGATTTCGAGCGATGTTCATCCCCGACTACGACATCACGCTCGCTCAGCATCTCGTGCAAGGCGTGGACGTCTGGATCAATACGCCGCGCCGACCCTGGGAGGCGAGCGGAACGAGCGGGATGAAGGTCCTGGCGAATGGTGGCCTCAATCTCTCCGAGCTCGATGGCTGGTGGGCGGAGGCGTATGAGCCGGAGGTCGGCTGGGCGCTCGGGGATGGCCGGGCGCACGGAGAGGACCCCGCCTGGGACGCGGCGGAAGCCGATGCCCTCTATTCGCTGCTCGAGAAGGTGGTGATCCCCTGCTTCTACGACCGTGACGAGCGGGGTATTCCGCGCGGCTGGGTCGCACATATGCGGGCAAGCATGTCGCAGCTGGTGCCGCGTTTTTCGACGAGCCGAACGGTTCGCGAGTACACCGAAGCCTTCTACCTGCCGGCAGCTCTCGCCTACCGCGAACGCGCTGCCGATGGTGGGAAGCTCGGGGCGCGCATCGTGGCCGAGCGCCAGAAGCTGATCGAGCATTGGGGCAGTTTGCATTTCGGCTCCGTGCACTTCGATTCCAAGGAGGACCGCCACTTCTTCCGCGTACAGGTCTATCTCGGTGATCTCGATCGAGAGCTGGTTCGCGTCGAGCTCTACGCGGAGGGCTTGGGCGGCGCTGCCGCCGAGGTCTACCCGATGGAGCGCGCGGAGACGATGCCCGGTGCCGCGAATGCTTACATCTTTACGGCGCAGGTGCCCGGCGGCCGTGCTCCCGGTGACTACACGGCACGGGCTTTGCCTGCCCTCGCCGGAGCCCGCACCCCCCTCGAACTTCCGCTGATCGAGTGGCAGCGCTAGCCGTGAGCAACGTTGGTCAGGCGACCTCGGTTCCTCGTAACGAAGCGACTACGCGCGGCTAGGGAATCATGTGGGTGACTTGCCCAGGGGAGGCGATCGCGATGATGCCGCCCCACACGCACATCAGCTGCGACGTGTTGTCGAGGGCTGGCATGTTTCCGATCAAGACCGTCGGTGCACCCGGGGCCCAGGGCGCCGGAGTAACGGGCACGCAAGGCATCGGCGTCAGCACTCCGAGCGCTGCGGTGGTGGCCGCTGCGACGGCGGGATTGGCCGGGCACATGCACATCCCGAACGACTGGATATTCACCATGGGTACGTTGTCCATGATGTTTGCCGCCGGTACCCCGCCCGTCATCACCCGGTTCTCTGGCGTGACCACAAGCGAGCTTGGCGCGACCCCGAAGCTGCATTGAAGTAGAGCGCCGTTACAGACCTGCATCGCCATCCTCGAACCTCCTTGCGCGTAGGCACGAGTGGCACCCTTCGGCGAAAACGGCCCGTTCTCGGCCACGAAGGGTGGTGGCGCGTGCTTCGCGCCGGTACGCGGGGCACGGGGCCCTCGCTCGATGTCCTCCGCAGCGCACGGGCTCCGCTCGCTTCATTCTGCACTGCCCCTCCACACAGAGGCAAGCCAGGGAAGGACGCTGGAGAGAGCCTCGTGCGCTTCTTCGGCCGTCGCCACCGAACCGAAGGAACCTGTGACGTGCCGAGGCTGCCGCGCGAGCCCTTGGGCCTAGCGCGTGATGCGTCCTCCCGGAACCCCGGCGCTGCTCCCGCCGACCGCGTGGCTTGAGGCCGCCAACGCCTCGGGCCCAGAGGCTTCGTCCACGCCCCTTCGGATGCTCGGAAGGACCGGACGGTCGATCGATCCGGCCGAGGGCCGTACCGCGACGGTGCGGGTCGCCACGGGAACGGGGGTGAGCGTGGGGGTTGGAACGCGCACGAGGAAGAGGACCGTGCCCGCGCGTGCCAGCGAGGAGAGAGCAAAGATCGCCCAATACGCGCTGCGTTGCTCACCGAGGTGCGCAAGCAACCATCCCCCAAGCAGGGAACCCGCCACCATCGCCAAGGCGTTCGCGAGGTTGAAGGTGGTGAGCACGCTCGTGCGCTCGTCCTCGCGAAT
>DAIOWK010000300.1:0-4658 GCA_036758525.1 Myxococcota bacterium | reverse complement strand
TGACATTGTGGCGCTGGCGCTTCACCTTCTGCTTGCTCTTGCTGCGGGCCATCGGATCTCCATCTGGGGACAATCGGTTTCGCTTTATAACCGACGGGCGCAGCGACGCCAACCCGCCCCTCGGGTCAGCGCGAGAGAATTTCGGCGACCACTGTGCCCAGCGAGCCCGCTTCGCCGTCGTCGAGGGATTCCACGGGCGGAAGGGCCGCGACCAGGGCTTCTAGGCGGCGGGCCGCGGCGTCGGACACGTCCTCGAAATGCAGAGCCACCGCGCCCTCGACGCCCCCACGCACGACCTTGGCACGCAGCAAGAAGGGCTCCTCCCGCATCCCGGCATACACCGCAAGCTGTAGCTCTGTCCCAACCTCGAGGCCGGGGTGGGGATCAATCCGCATTCCGCTCACCGAGAGATCCCGCCCCATGAGAACCCGGCTCGCCTCCTCCTCGAGGACTTGGACGCGCCGCGGGTACGCGCCGCGCCGGTGTCGGCGTCGTTCGCTCGGCTTCGCCGCAGACTTCCCCGCCTCGGCCTCGTCCCCGTTCGGTTGAGCGGCCTGGGCCCGCCGCCGAACCAGCGCGTCGAGTCGCTCGTGCGTCGTCGGTGACAGCGCCTCGAACGCGACGCCGATCGCAACTTCGCGAGGGCGCGCACCCTCACGGGCGGGCGCGCTGCGCAAAACGTGGCCTTCGACCAGAAGCGGCGCACCGTCGTCGGTGGGCAGCTCCACCGCGATCCGCATGCCGCGTCGGGCCCCGTAGCCGGAGATCAGGCGACAGCCGGCCCGGGAGAGATCCGCCAGGAGTGCACTGCGCGCCAGGGGTCCAGCTCGATAGATCACCGGGTCGCCGAGGGCGAGGCGCTCCTCGCGGCGCTTTTCAGGCCCCTGATACAGCGCCCGCAGAACCAATAGGCGCAGAACGGTCGGGTGAACGGGTTGGCGTAGCAGGACGTCGAATCCTCCCTCCCGGAGCATGCCCCGAAGGGTTGGCGAATCCTCGCTCGCGATCACCATGGCGATGGGGCGTCGCCCCTCACCCCTCCCCTGCGCAGCCGCATCCCAGGGATGAAGCGGAGAGCCCGAGCGGGGCCCCGGCTTTGTTCTCTCCTGGACAAGGGCAAGGGCGCGGCGCGCTGAGGCAATAAGCAGAATCCGGGGCAGGGGGAGCGGCGCAGGGCCGCTCTGGCCGCGCAGGTGGACAAAGTCGGCGCCGAGCTCTTCCAGGAGGGCCCGGGCCTCGCCAAGTTCCCCCTCATCGAGCAGAAGCACCGCGGGTGAGGACGCGGTCATGGGCGTTGCCTCCGCGCGCGCACGGGACCCCTTCTGGGGCCCCGCCGCCTTCATCGGCCTGGCCGGAAGCGATCTGTAGGCGCGGCGGCAGCCCCCAAGATCCGAGGGTCGTCGTCCATGGCAGATCCCTCGAACGGCTTGGGACGGCTGCGCACAGCCGTCTCGCGGGTTATGCTGCGCCCGCCCACGAAAACCCTCTCCGGCCCAGCGGAGGAGCCATGGCACACGGACCCGAAGAGCACCAAACCACCGCGCGCGACGGGATGTACAACCTCTTCTTCTCCCTCCTCCTGTGGCTAGGGTTGCTGGGGCTCTTTCTCTATTCCGGTCACTGGCTCGCGCTGAGTCGCCATGCCGCGGCGGAGCCGGCGGCCGCGGAAAGCCACGCCCAGCCCTAAGGCGCCGGCGAACGCACCACACAGTCCGAGCGTAACCTGCCTCCCGGGGCTCGCTGCGGCCTTGAGCGGGGACGCGCCATAGGCCGCGGTCAAAACCCACACCAGATTGTTCGTGATGTGACACAGGATAGAGATGCGCAGACTCTGCGTCAGCTGGACCGCCGCACCGAGGTAGAGTCCCAGCACAAACGCCGCGGCGGAGTGCACGCGATCGGCGTGGAGCACGCCGAACGCGGCGGCGGCGATCACCACCGAGGTTTGCGGCCCGAGGAAAGGCACCAGGCCGCGCTGGATCCAGCCCCGCGCGAAGAGCTCCTCGCCGAGACCTGGGGCCACACCAAGGACAAGCACGGCCAGCGCAAGCTCCGGTCCGCGCAGGCCGGAAAGCACCGCATCCAGCTGCGCAAGCGTCCCGGTCTCGCGCACATGCAAGAGCTCAAGGACGCTCTCCAAGCACTGGGAGGTGCCAAGAAAGCCGACGACGAGCAGGAGCAGCGTTATCGACGAGGCGTCGTTCGCGCCCAGCCCGAGCCGTTGGAGGAGCGGCTCGTGGGCCAAGGAAGCTGCGCCGAGGGCGAAAAACGCGAGAACGGCCTGGGTGGCCGCGGCGCTCAGCACGAGGGCTCCAACGGCTGAGCTCACGCGTGGCGCGAACGAGGCAAAGAGCAAAGCCGCGCCAACCGCAAATGCCCACCAGCTGAGCGCCAGGCGAAGGTTCGTGAAACGCAAAACCCCTGTGTCCCCGCCGCAGAGCGTACAGCTTCGGCCGGGGTGCCTGCTTCTCCTTGCCTGCTACTGTGGAGTCGTGGACGGGAACACCCTCGCTCCGAGCCTGCTTGTGGCGATGCCCCAGCTCCTCGATCCGAACTTCCGGCGCAGCGTGGTGCTGCTCGTGCACCACGATGAAACGGGGACCTTCGGCCTCGTGCTAAACCGCATCTCGGACGTCTCCGTCGGTGATCTTTGCGGCACGCTCGGCATCGAGTGGCGCGGGGACGAGGTCGCTCCCCTCGGGTGGGGCGGACCGGTGCAGCCGAACACCGGCTGGATCTTGATAGGTGGACTCCCGGTCGGGGCCGGATCTACCGAAGACGGCGAAGAAGTCACCGAGATCGATCCGGGACTACACTTTGCAGGATCTCTCGCGACACTTCGACGCGTTGCAGATGCTCCCCCTGGGCAGTTCCGTCTCTTTCTCGGCTACGCGGGCTGGGGTCCGGGTCAGCTCGAGGCCGAGCTCGCGCAGGGCGCCTGGCTGGTCGCGCCGCTTCGTGCCGAGGTTGTCTTCGCTTCCCCGGACGAAATGTGGGAGGGCGTCGTGCGCAGTCTCGGCGTGGATCCCTCAACACTCGTCTCGACCCCTGGCGTGCACTAACACCATCGGCCGCGGGAGATCGCGATGACGCTGCCCCTCCCCTTCTCTCGACCCCCCGCAGACGAGCGTGTGACCTATTCCGCCGACGAAATCCTGACCACCGACCCAGGCCTCGAACCCCTGATCGCGAACGGCGTACGCTGCCACGGAGGCTTCGACCCGACCGGCACCTATCGCTCACCCCGCACCCTTCACCGCGCTCCCGCGATCCGCGCATGGCAGGGGCGGCTCGCCGCCGAGGGCGCTTCCCTGGTCACGATCTCCCGCGAGCTCTTGCCGCCCCAGTACCCGAACGTGGCGCAAGCAAAACTCTTGCTGCAAGGGGGTGTTCGAGAGCCGATCGTTCGGGCGCTCACCATGATCGCCATCGTCGAAGGCTTCGGAGCAATCATTCGCGACGTCCGCGTGCCCGACCTGCGAGCGCTCGTGCGCGAGCCCATCGACGGGACTGCACTCGCGCACCTCGAGCGCGGACTGTTCGAGGCACACGCGCGGGACGAGGCGGGACACCGAAGCGAGGGCGGACACAAACAGATGTGGGAGGCCGCTCGTGACCTCGCGCTCGAGAATCCGCGCGTTCCACCGGACGTGCTGATGCGCGTCATGGGCGGTGGTGGGCGCCCCTCCGAGCGAAGACGCTCCTTTCCACAGCTCGACGAGACCCTAGAGGGGATGCTCTCCACCATGGCGAACGTGCTTGTGATCGAGGTCTTCGCGGCGGGAACTTTTGACTGGGGGGACCGCCTGCTCTCCGACCCGGAGGTCTCGGCCGAACCGGAGCGCGCGGGCGCCATGGTGCGCTGCATTCGCGGCGACGAGACTCCGCACGTGGAGTATCTGCGAACGGCGCTCTCCGAAATCCGTGCGCGCACGCTGATCACGGTCGCGGGCGGCACAATTCCCGGACGCAGCGTGGTCGATGCGCTGCTCCATCGAACGCTCGGCGTCCTCACCACGAGCCGCCCGAAGGAGCAGCGAGCCGAGACCCGTGCGTCCGTCGCAGAAGCGATGAAGCGTGCGGGCTCCCCGGGACGGCTGCTGGAGGAGTTCGACGCGCTCGAGACTCCTCTTGCTCCGCCCACGAGAACGGGGTTCGAGCCCTCGTCCGGCGCCGCGGGACACGCCGCTTGAAGCTCGCGACACGCCTTCGCCGCAGCGCACGCATCGCACGCGCGGGGGTGACCCTGTGGCTAATTTACAAAGTGCCCGACTACCTGCGGCGCGCGCTCGGCTTGCCGACACCTGCCCGCCGGGAGCGCACGCACGAGCGCGCCGCCCGGGTCATGCTCCGCACGGCGCTCGATCTGCGCGGCGTCGTGATCAAGGTTTGCCAGGTGATGGCCACCCGCTCTGACGTCTTCCCGCCCGCTTTTGTGGGGGTGCTGAAGCAGCTCCACGACGCAGTGCCGCCGCAGCCCTTCGAGCGGATCGGAGCTGCCGTCGAGCGTGAACTGGGAAAGCCCCTGCACGCGGTTTTCTCCGAGTTCGAGCGGGTCCCTCTGGCCTCTGCCTCGCTGGCCCAGGTGCACCGGGCGCGCCTGCGCGACGGACGGGCCGTCGCGGTCAAGGTTCAGTATCCCGACATCGAAGAGATTG
>DAIOWK010000299.1:0-4679 GCA_036758525.1 Myxococcota bacterium | reverse complement strand
TGAGGAGAGTTGTCACCTCGAGCCAGACATTGGTCTCGCGCTTTAGATAGACCAATGTATCGAGGACAGGAGCCAGCTGGCCCGTGCAGACATTCTGGTAGAAGCGATCCGTAAAGCCCTTCAAATCCACGTTTGCGGCGTCGACATGGGCGAAGAGTTCGCGCCGTGCATCGGGGCAGACGTAGCCGGCGGTGACCGCCACCGTCTTTACCCCGAGCGCATGGCATGCCTTGCTGCAGTCGACGGCGTACTCAAGGAAGATCACGGGGTCGTTGTACGTGAAGGCGACACTTCGGCAGCCGAGTGCGTGCGCGGCGCGCGCGATGCGCTCAGGGGGGGCTTCGTCTGCCAGGGTATCCACCTCCCGTGATTTGCTGATGCTCCAGTTCTGACAGAAGCGGCAGGTGAGATTGCAGCCCGCTGTTCCAAAGGAGAGGACAGACGACCCCGGGAGGAAGTGGTTGAGGGGCTTCTTCTCGATCGGGTCTACGCAGAAGCCGCTCGAGCGCCCGTAGGTCTTGAGGACGATGGCATTATTCTCGCGCGCCCGCACAAAGCAGAGGCCCCGCTGGCCTTCATGGAGACGGCAAGCACGCGGGCAAACGTCACACTGCACACTCCCGTCAGCGACGGGGTGCCAGAATTTGGTCTGGACGGTCGTGGAGAGCCCTTCTGCGTCCTTCAAGCTGACTCCCGGTGGGGATCGGTCCATCCCCATGGATGGAGCCGCGAGCCGCGCCAGTCAAGCCGCTTGCCAGGAGCCGGCCGGGAAGCAGAATCTCTTCAGCATGAGCGTACGTCCGGCAGCGGTCGCGGGCCTCTTCTATCCCGATGAGCCCCACGAGCTGCGATCGATAATCGCGGCCTGCCTCAAGGAAAGTGTCGCCCAGGCGACGCCTCTTGTCCCGAAGGCGCTCATCGTCCCCCACGCCGGCTACGTCTACTCCGGGCCTGTCGCGGCGTCCGCCTACGCCCGCCTTGCCCCGATCCGAGATCAAATCCGGCGCGTCGTCCTCCTCGGGCCTGCCCACCGGGTTGCCTTTCACGGGATCGCGGTGAGTAGTGCCTATGCATTCGAGACCCCCCTAGGACGTGTGGAAATCGATCAAGAGGCTCTGTCTCACGCGCTGACACTCCCCGGGGTCCGCGTCCTTGACCGCGCGCACACCGCTGAGCACAGCCTCGAGGTCCAGCTGCCCTTCCTGCAGACTGTCCTTGGCGAGTTCCGTCTGACCCCATTCCTCGTAGGCGATGCCACACCAGAGGAGGTCGCAAATCTAATCGAGGCCCTCTGGAATGGAGATGAGACCCTCTTGCTCGTGAGCTCGGACCTCTCCCACTATCTTTCTTACGAGGCCGCACGCCGAATCGACCGGGAGACCACCGGGGCGATCGAGCGCCTGGCCCCCGAGGAGATCGGGTACGACCAGGCGTGCGGCCGTCTCCCGGTCCAGGGGCTTCTCCTCGCCGCACGACGACACGGCCTCCGCGTCACGACACTTGATCTCCGTAACTCCGGAGACACCGCAGGACCCCGCGACTCGGTCGTGGGATATGGCGCCTATGCCCTCGGCTGAGACCGGCGTGAGCCAGCGCGGAGGCGACGCCGCCCTCCTCGAGGTCGCCTGGGGCTCCATCCGTCACGGCTTGCGTTACGGCGTCCCGCTCGAAGTACGGCCGTGGCACTTTGAGGCGACCCTTCAGGAGCTTGGCGCAAGCTTCGTCACGTTGCGGATTGGCGAGGAGCTGCGCGGCTGCACGGGAACACTTGAAGCCGTACGACCGCTCGTGGTGGACGTCGCACACAATGCCTTCGCATCGGCCTTCCGCGACTCGCGATTTTCCCCGCTCGGCCCCGAGGAGTTCCCCACGCTGGATCTCCATATCTCGATCCTCGACTCCCCCGAGCGGCTCGCGGTTGCCTCGGAGCAGGAGCTGCTCCGCGTCCTGCGTCCTGGGAGGGACGGGCTCATCCTCGAGGAGGGGGGGCGGCGCGCGACCTTCCTCCCCGCCGTGTGGGAGCAGCTTCCCGTCCCCCAGGACTTCGTGGGGCAGTTGAAACACAAGGCAGGCCTCCCTTTGGACTACTGGTCCCCTACTCTGCGCCTCTTCCGCTACGCCGTGCGTGAGATTGAGGGAGGCAGGCTGCATGGCGCGCCGGCTGTAGCGCTCTCCTAGCAGGAGGGCTCCAAGCGCTCAGATCAGGGCGGAGTCCGGCTTGCGCAGGCCCATCTTTGTCTCCACGCCCCCAAAAGGCGCGCCACCGCAGAGAAGCCGACCGGGACGAGCCCACGCCCACACCTTGGACTCGTTATGTTGCGCGTGCGCGGGGCCGGGCGCGCGCAGCGGGCGGAGCAAACACCCCGCCTAGGCCGCCCGTCACGAAACCCACGCAAATATTCTCGGCTTCCTCCCGGGAAAGACGGCCGTCGCGCCATTCTCGTGCGCAAGTCTCCGTCGCAGCGAGGAGCATGCGTGCCACGATGCGCGCCCGTTCCGGCGCCATGGCGAGTTCAGCGATCAGCTGTTGGGCCCAGAAATCGACGAAGCCTGCGATGCGTCGCCGTCCCTTGCGCTTCACCCAGCGTGCGCCAAATCGCGCTTGGAGGGGGCCCAGGAGGACCCCGCGCTCGAGAACCACATCAAGATAGGCACTGAGCGCGCGGTGAAGACGCTCCTCAAAGGGCTCGGAGGCGGAACGCGAGAGCGCGATCTCGATTCGGTGGTAGATCCGCGCCACTTCGCGGTCGAAGAGAGCGAGGGCGAGGTCGTCGGCGTTCTCGAAGTAGACGTAGCCAAGGCCTTTACTGACCCCCGCGCGTACCGCCAGGCCCTCCATCGTGAGCGCCTCGAACCCCGCCTCATTGAGCATCGAGGCCGCGACGTCGAGGAGGTGTTCCCGGCGCGCTGCAGCGCTGAGTCGCAACGCGCGAGGCCTGCGGAGTGATTCCAAGCTCTCCATACGAGCACCAAGAGTAATTGACGGTTTCGTCACTTGCCAGTACGATCCATCCCGCGTCGATCGACTGATCCGCCTGGCCTCGCCGCCTAAAGCTATGGGAGGCTCCCGTGCCGTACGCCGAAGGTCGCACCTTCTACGATGCCGATAGCCATCTGATGGAGCTCAGCAACTGGCTCCTCGACCACGCCGAACCGGACATCCGCGATCGCCTTCGCCCACTCTATCTTGGTGCTGCAGGAAGCCTCGCAGAGCAGGCGATCGCCGAGGCCGAAGCGCGACGTGGGAACGCGGCGGCGGCGGCGGCCCTCGAGGCGAAGCTCATGGCCGCGAAGGGCTGGCACGCCCTCGGTGCCTTCGATCCGGCGGAGCGGAGCCGCGCCCTCGACCTCCTCGGCTTCGAGAAGCAACTCGTCTTCAGTACGTTTGCGCCGACCCAATTCCTCGGCGATGACCTCGATCTCCTCTATGGCGGCGCTCGTGCACACAACCGCGCGATCGCCGAGTTCTGTGGGCACGACAAGCGTCTTATCGCGGTCGGATTCGTGCCATGGGCCGATCCCGCCCGCACCTTGCAAGCCGCCGAGGAGGCCCTCGCGACGGGTTGCGGCGCGATCCTCGTTCCCTCGAATCCTCCGCGCGACAAGTCGCCTACACACCCCGATTACCACGGTCTATGGGCCCGCCTCGAAGAGGCGAATGTGCCCTTCATGCTGCACGTGGGGGGCGGTGGCCGCCCGCTTCGGCCCGCGCTCCATCACAATGGAAAGCCGAAGTCGACGGATTTTCTGGGCGGCGGCGAGAACATTCGCTCAAAGGACTTCATGGTCATCCACAACCCGCCGGAGACCTTCCTCTCGTGCATGGTGCTCGATGGCATCTTCGAGTCTTTCCCGCGTCTCCGCGGCGGCTGCATCGAGCAAGGTGCGATGTGGGTGGTGCCTTGGCTCAAGCGGCTGGATCTCGCGCAGGAAACCTTCCAGCGGACCGAGCCCGCACTGCGGTTGCCGCTTCGTGCATCAGAGTATGTTCGCGAGCATCTGTGGTTTACACCCTTCCCGACGGAGCCCGTCGGATGGATGATCGAGCAGGCCGGTCACGACCTCTTCCTCTTCTCTTCCGATTACCCCCACCCCGAAGGCGGAAGGGACCCCCTGAAACGCTTCGAGTCTTCTCTCGCGGGGATCTCCGAGAAAGCGAAGCAACGATTCTACTCCGGCAACTTTGCCGATATGATGGGTCTCCCGACGTAACCCGAAGAGTCGCTCGCCGCGCTTTCCCTCCATCGGCTGGACGTGAAGCGCCGGGCCCCGCGAGTCAGGCGCTCGAGGATTGCCACCCTTCCGCCGAATCGTGCAGCGACTAGACCCTCTCCGGCCAGCTGGCAGACCGTGCTCGAACGAGTAACGCCACGCGGCGCGCCTTCAGGGATCCTTCCTACTAGCCAAAACTCTAAGCTGAGTTTATTCACTAGAATGTGTAGCGAAGCCTAAATGAGAACTCGTCTCGCTCAGCGAGTGCCGAGAGTCCGTCGTACTTAGTCCGGGGATCGAAGCCTGGCCCGTTATTCGCGAGTGCCGCCTGTTGCAAGGGAATGTTCAGGATATGTGGGCCCCCATAGAAGGTCGCGAGCCCGAAGGTGAGGGAGAAGACCTCACTATATCGATAGGTGAGGCTCATGATGCCGGCCCCGGACGTACTTCCGACGTCGTGCACGAAC
>DAIOWK010000298.1:0-4703 GCA_036758525.1 Myxococcota bacterium | reverse complement strand
TCCAGATCCCGAAGCCTCACGACGAGCGGAGCGAGTATCGCGCGTACTGGGAGGCCATCGAGCAGATCGAGCTCGCCGACCGCATGGGCTTTTCCACGGCGTGGGCTGTCGAGCATCACTTCCTGACCGAGTTTGCGCATTCCTCGGCACCGGAAGTGTTCTTGGCTGCGGTGGCACAGCGCACGCAACGGATTCGCGTGGGCCACGCGGTGACGCTCCTGCCCTATCCCTTTAACCATCCGATCCGCGTGGCCGAACGCATTGGCGCGCTCGATATTGTCTCGAACGGGCGTGTGGAATTTGGCACCGGCCGCTCGAGCGCCTACGAGCAGGAGGGCTTCGAGGTTGCCCCCGATGAGACGCGGGAGATGTGGCAAGAAGCGCTCGAGATCATTCCGCGGATGTGGTCCACGGAGGAGTTTTCACACGACGGGAAGTTTTTCCGGATTCCTCGGCGCAACGTCGTGCCGAAGCCTATCCAGAAGCCCCATCCTCCGATCTGGGTCGCCGCGACGAGCCCGGAATCGTGGGAGATCGCTGGACGCAACGGGATCGGCGTCCTGGGCATGACGCTCTTCGTTTCCGTGCCACAGATTGCAGAGCGCGTTCAGGTCTACAAGCGTGCGCTGGTCGGTTGCCGACCGGCAGGTGCCTTCGTGAACGACCAGACCAGTGTTTTCACCGTCGTGCATTGCGCCGACTCGGCCGACGCTGCAGTCCGAGACTTTGGCACCCAGGGCGCCGTCGACTACTTGACCTACGCGTTCAAGGTCTTCTCGGGGGGCCTCTCCCGAGAGGCCACGACCGGCGCCCCCTGGCGCCTCACCCAGGAGCTTACCCAGGCCTATCCCCTCCTCCCGAAGATGATGCGGGGAGAGGTGACCTACGAGGAGCTCGACGCGGAGGACATGGTGATTGTGGGCGACGTCGCGAAGTGCGTACGCAAGCTCGAGCGATACGCGCAGACCGGCGTCGACCGGGTGCTCTGCCTCATGCAGTTCGGGCGGATCCCCCACGCGAACGTGCTGCGCTCGATTGAGCTCTTTGGCGAGCACGTGATTCCGCGTTTCGTGAGCTGAGCCTGCAAGGCCCAACCCTCATGCGGCGAAGGCGGCACGCAGTCGCGCCGAAGCGAGCTCCACCGCGTCCCGCGCCGTGTCCAGGATCTCTGTCATGGCGAAGAATCCATGGAACATCCCGTCGTAGCGTTGGAGCGCAACGGGCACCCCTGCGGCGCGCAGCCGCTCTGCGTAGGCCTCTCCCTCGTCGCGCAGGGGATCGAACTCCGCGGTGATGACGGTGGCCGGTGCGAGGTCCGATACGTCCTTCGCAACGAGCGGTGATGCCAGCGGATCCCGCCCTTGTTCCGGCTTCTCGAGATAGTGATTCCAGAACCACTGCATCATGCCCCGCGTCAGGAAATAGCCCTCCGCGTTCTCGTGATAGGACGCGGTATCGAAGGCGTGATGGGTAACGGGGTAGATGAGGAGCTGATGCGCAAGGCTCGGTCCGGAGCGATCGCGCGCTTGCTGGGCCACCACCGCGGCGAGATTGCCGCCTGCGCTGTCTCCCCCCACCGCGATGCGCGAGGGGTCGACGCCGAGCGCGCACGCATTCTCGGCCGCCCAACACGTGGCGGCGTAGCAGTCCTCCGGGGCCGCCGGGAACTTGTCCTCTGGCGCAAGGCGGTAGTCGACGGACAAGACCGCACAGTCGGCGGCGTTGGCCAGAAGCCGACAGAGGGGGTCATGAGTATCGAGATCGCACACCACGAAGCCGCCGCCGTGGAGAAATACCAGGAGGGGAAGCGTCCCCGAGGAGCGAGATCGGTAGAGGCGAACGGGAATCTCCCCCAAAGGGCCGGGAATGCGCTGGTTCTCGACATGGGCCACTGGAGGTCCGCTGCGCCCGGCCACGAGGGCGCGGTAGCCCGCGCGGAGCGCGGCCGGAGAGAGGGCAGCCGGGTCGCGTGGGAGCGAGCCCTGGAGGAGCGATAGGAGCTTTTCGGCTTGGGGATGAAGGGGCATCTTTCTCGGCCTCCGCGCCTTCGAGTCAGCTACTCTGGAGCCGATCCTACCACCCTGCCCACCCCTCCATGGAGGCTCCCCATGTCCCTCCCCTTCGACTTGGTCGTGCGCGGCGGAACCCTCCTGGACGGGACGGGGGCCCCGGCCCGCGCGGGGGACATCGGGATTCGAGGGGGGCAAATCGCCGAGCTGGGCGAGGTGCGTGGCAGCGCGCAGCGCACGATCGACGCCACGGGCTGCGCGGTGGCACCCGGCTTTATCGATATCCACACGCATTACGATGCGCAGATTTTCTGGGATCGCATGCTCTCGATCTCTCCCTGGCACGGGGTGACCTCCGTGGTCATGGGGAACTGTGGCTTCGGGATCGCTCCCACCCGACCCGCGCACCGGGACCTGATCCTGCGTACCCTCGAGAATGTCGAAGGCATGTCGCTCGACGCGCTCCATGCGGGCGTCGGCGCTGTTTGGCCCTTCGAGACCTTCCCCGAATACCTCGATGCCATCGAAAAGCGCGGCGCCGCGATCAACGTGGGCGCCTTGGTGGGACACACCCCGGTGCGGATGTATGTGATGGGCGAAGAGTCGACGGAACGGGACGCGACGGACGATGAGGTGCGGCAAATGGCCAGCATCGTCGAGGAGGCCATCCGGGCGGGAGCCATCGGGTTTGCCACCTCGAAGGCCCCGACGCACGTCGGCTACGCAGGCCGGCCGGTTCCGAGCCGTGCAGCGTCGCTCTCGGAGATCGAGGCTTTGGCCGCCGGCCTTGGACGTCTGGGCAAGGGCGTCATGCAGGCCACCGTGGGTCGCGGATTCTTCCTCCAGGAGCTGGCCGCGATCCAGCGCCAGACGGGCAGGACGGTCAGCTGGACGGCGCTCCTCACGGGCACGATGGGTCCGGACGGCCATCGCAAGGTCATGGCCGAGCACGAAAAGCTGGCCGCGCAAGGGGTAAAGGTGGTGCCGCAGGTGGCATGCCGTCCGCTCAACTTCGAGTACCAGTGGAAGGCACCCTTCCCGTTTGAAAGCATGGCGCTCTTTAAGCCGGTCTCGCAGGCGGACTTCGAGGGCAAGAAGCGCATCTACGCTGACCCGGAGTTCCGTGCCGCCTTCCGCGCCGAGGCCGGGCAGCGTCTGATCGCGGGCAAGTGGGAGGACACCGTGATCACAGTGTGTCCCACGGACCCCTCGCTCGAGGAGCGTTCGGTGGCCGAGGTTGCGCGGGAACGGGCGACGCATCCCGTGGATCTCGCCCTCGACCTGGCCCTGGCCTCGAACCTCGAGGCCCGCTTCCGGGTGGCCGCGCTCAACACAGACGAAGACGCGGTGGCCGAGCTGCTCGGTCACCCTGGTGTCGTGCTCGGGCTCTCCGACGCTGGCGCGCATGCGAGCCAGCTGTGTGACGCCTGTTTCTCCACGCACCTTCTGTCCCGTTTCGTGCGAGAGCGCAAGACCCTTTCCCTCGAGGAAGCCGTGCGCCACTTGACCTCGCGGCCCGCGGAGGTGTTCGGGATCGAGGGTCGCGGCCGACTCGCCCCCGGGCTCGCCGCCGACGTCGTGGTGTTTGACCCGGAGACCGTCGGCTGCTCGCCCTTGCGACGCGTGCACGATCTGCCCGCCGGTGCCGACCGGCTGGTCTCGGAGGCGCGGGGCATCCGCAACGTGATCGTGAACGGCGTCGTGATCCGCGAAGACGGAAAGGACTGCGTCGACCCGGAGGGGCCGCTCCCCGGCCGCCTGCTCCGAGGAGGAAAGGCGTCATGAGCTATCCGATCATTTCTGCTGACTCCCATATCACCGAGCCGCCGGACACGTACGTGGATCGCATCGACCCGAAGTGGCGGGACCGCGCGCCGCGCATGGAGCACAACGAAAAGCTTGGCGACATCTTCGTGATTGACGGGCTCGCGAGGCCCGTGCCCATGGGACTCGTCGCGGCAGCAGGCAAACCCGCCGAGGAGATTCGCATTAGCGGAGTGCGCTTTGAAGAACTCCACCGCGGCGGCTGGGATCCCGTTGCGCGGCTTTCTGACCAGGCGCGAGACGGCGTGGCCGCCGAGGTGATCTATCCCACGGTGGGCATGGTGCTCTGCAACCACAAGGACGTCGACTACAAGAAGGCCTGTTTCGACGCCTACAATCTCTGGATTGCGGAGTATTGCGGGACGGCGCCCGCACGGCTCTTGGGCGTTGGCCAGACGGCGATGCGATCGCCGAAAGAAGGCATCGAGGACCTGAAATCGATCCGTGCCCTCGGCCTGCGCGGCGTCATGATGCCGCAAGATCCAGCGACCGAGGATTATGATTCGCGAATCTATGACGAGTTCTGGCGCGCCGCGATTGATCTCGAGATTCCGCTCTCCTTCCACATCTTGACGGGCCGCGATGAAATCATGAAACCCCGTGGACCGAAGATGAACGGGTTCTTGCAGATCATCCGAGGGTGCCAGGACATCATGGGTACGCTCATCCTGGGGGGAGTCTTCGAGCGGCATCCCGAGCTACGCGTCGTCTGTGTCGAAGCCGATGCGGGGTGGGTGCCCCACTACATGTACCGCATGGATCACGCCTACAAGCGCCACCGCAACTGGCTCCCGCCGGGCCAAGAGCTGTCCAAGCTCCCGTCGGAGTACTTCCGCGAAAACATCTACACGACGTTTCAGGACGATTGGG
>DAIOWK010000297.1:0-4729 GCA_036758525.1 Myxococcota bacterium | reverse complement strand
GTGATGGGATCGCCGTCGGGGTGGCTCGCCTCGATCCGAAACTCCCGCCTTTCCCCAACCTCAAGCGGTGCTTGCGCCCCGGCGGGAAGGAGGCGGAGCTCGGGTTTGCGGTGTTCGACGGTTACATCCCAACGCTCTGTGATCGAGCCGCCGCTCTCGTCTTCGACGTGCACGGAGAGCTGCGCGCTGCGTTCCGCCCGCAGTTCATAGCTGGCACCGGCTGCGGGTTGCGCCTCCCCGTCAAGACTCCAGGTGTAGTGGAGTGGAGTAGCGGAGGGCGACTTCACGTCGACGGAGAAGGAACGCACTTCGCTGCGGTGGAGAACAATGGCGCTTTCCCGGGGCGTCCGCGCCACAAGCTCGGGGGGTTCGGTGGGACGCGCGGGGGTCGCAGGCGGGGTCGGGAGGGGTATCGGAGCGACCGCTTCCGCCGAGGGTGGAGGCGGAGCCGGCCGATTCCGCCACCAGCGGAGCCCCTGCCACGCACCCACCGCGAGCAACGCCGCGAGTACCGCACCCGCTGCGAAGCGAGGCCACCGGGCCGGCGGCTTCGCTTCCAACGCCGCGAGCAGAGCGTTGTGCATCTCGCGGGCGTCACGATAACGCTGCGCGGGATCGAACCGGCAGGCACGCCGGATCACATTGCGCACTGCGGGCGGGATGGTGGCGGGGAACGGGATCTTGAGCTCAGAGCCTGAATGAATGAGCGACCCCAAATAAAGGATGACGTCTTGCCCGCTCGAGCTGTCGACATCACCCGTCGCGTCGTAGACCGTCCGCCCGGTCAGAACCTGGTAGATCGAGAGACCCATTGAGAACACGTCGCCCGATGGACCGACCGGTTTCCCGCGGGCCTGTTCCGGTGACATGTACAGGGCGGTCCCGATGGCCGTACCCGTCCGGGTCAGACTCGCTTCCTCCTGAACGCGGGCGATCCCGAGGTCGGCAAGCAAGGCACGGCCATCACTTGTGAGCAGCACGTTCGCGGGCTTAATGTCCCGGTGTACGACTCCCGCGTCGTGCAGTGCTGCAAGACCTGCCAGCACATCCAGAAAAAGCGGCCCCGCCTCGGGCAGCGCAATCGGGCCGCGCTGCGAGAGAGGTGGCCCATCGATGAACTGCATCGTGTAGTAGTAACAGCCGGTACTCTCGTCCTTTCCAAAGTCAAAGATTGTGACAAGGTTCGGGTGGTCGAGGGCGGCGAGAAGGCGCGCTTCGGACTCGAAGCGGCGAAACTCCTCACCGCCCGCAGCGCTCGGTTTCAGCATCTTGAGGGCGCGGCGGGCATTGAAGCGTGGATCCACGACCTCAAAGACCCACGCCATGCCGCCTTCTGCGATGAACTGACGCACGGGATAAGGCCCGATTTGGCGCAGCTCCTCGGGCTTCACGGTGGCGCGCTCCGGAACTGGAAGGAGAAGCCCCTAAGGACCCCGCTGGGGCGCAGGGAGCACCGGGCCGAGGATCGAGTCATGCCGCCGGCTTTCGCTCGCGGGGACACGCCTGCGCCCAAGCCTGCGAGAGGGGTCCAGTGCGCTGCAGTTTCCCGGTATCCCACGGTCTTTCCGCGCAACGCCTCGCCCTCTTGTCCTCGAAAATGGGATGCCTCGCATAAACATGGGGGGTTTGGGCAGGCTAGGTCAACCCGCGGGGAGGAATCCCTCCGTCCTCCCCCCGTCCATCCTGCAAGCTTCAATCGGCTAGCGACCTGCAGCAGAGGGAGCGGTGCTGGCTCATTCTCGTCGGCCGCCTCCCCCTTCCCTTTCGGAACAACCGGCGGATCCGGAAAGTCCTCGCGTCCCCAGCCCTCCGATCGGCCCACGGATTTCGGTCGAAGGTACGGAGCTTCGACGATGTGGCGAGAATCGGGGGGAGGTCGGTCCTTCGGGCGGGGCACCCGCCCCGAGGTACCCGCCGCGAAGAGAATGCGCAGGAGAACCAAGGAAGGACTTCTCGCCTCTCGCGCAGCACGGGGAGCCGCCATTCGTCTCTAAGAGACTCTTGGCCTTGCTTGAGATCCAGCGTGCTTGCGCGTGCTCATCTGAGCACTCGGGGCGACGTTCTTCGCACGTTCATCAAATACGAGTCCTTCCACCACAGAATTGCGTTGATCTCCTCCGGTCGACGCGCTCATGCTAGAGCTGTCCGAGGAAGTCATGCGCATAAAGCTTGCGCTCGTCATCGTTCTGACCGGCTGCGCCGTATCACGCGCACCTGACGCCCCGGTCCCTGCGGTGGATTCGGGGCCCCTCTTCTACCCCGCGGGCGATCTCTGCGTCTTCTCCCAGGCGGAGCTGGAAGAGAGGCTTCGCGCCCAATATGAGACCTGGGCGATTCTCTATAAGCTCTCGCCCGGAGAACGTGAATGCCTCGCCGGGCGCGAGAGCTTTGACCAGCAGATCCAGAGCTACCGTCGTGCGTGCGAAAGCGCGCAACCGGGGAGCGCTGACGCGGTGGTCGAAGACGCACTCCGGCGCTGCTATGGGGAGCCGAATCCCTAGCACTATCTTTGGGAGCAGCGTCCCAGAGAGATCGCTCGCAGCGCGTCAGAGACGTGACCAGTCTTTGCTAGCACGCAGGCCCACGCGACTCCGATGCCTTGCGCCTTGGGCGAATCGAGCGGTCGTTCTCCGTCCGGCGACTTGGCTGTTTCAGCATTTCACTATGAAATGACGAGCACTGAACCGCCGGTCATTGAATCGCCATGCGCCCCGAGCGAAGATGAGGCGCTAGCGAGAACCCCTACCCGCACTTTGCTCGGGCTTTGCGCGCCGAGGGCGGTGACCTGACGAGGCAGCCATGCAGCGCGGAAACAGGTCCCCTGGTCCGGGGGAGATCGGGCACGCGTCGGTGCTCGTGAGCTGCATCGCGTGCGGGCGGCTCCACCGGGCGGCGGACCCCTTCGAATTCCACCCCGTTTGTGTCGCATGCGCGGCGTACAGGAAGCCGCAAGGTCCGTCAGCTCCGCGGGAGCGAGGATCCTTTCTCCCTCCTCGTCCCTGAGGGCCCAGGCCGCGACCCACCGGGATCCCGAAGGCCGAGACGGTCTCGAGCGGAGTTCACCTCTCCCGGATTGGTAAGCGAAGGTGCGAGGGAGTCGCTCCCGGGGGCAAGGACACTCGTCAGGCGAGATCAGCCCGGTACTCGGGATGCTGGCTGAGCCATGTCGAAAGGGCGCGCATGGAGGCTTCGTTCTGCCGATTGATGAAGCGGTAGATCGGTCCCTCGAGCCACCGCCAGGGCGCCTGTGTCAGGTGGTAGCGCTCTTCAAAATGCAGGCGCGTCTGCTTCGCGCCCGCCGGCTCGAGACGCACGCGCCACGTCTGATCGTTACCGGGTTGCCGGCTAACCATCGTATAGGTATAGCCCAGCGCCGGCGCGACCTCCGTCACAAGCTCGAGCGCGGATCCTTGGCGCCCGAAGGGTAGGCGATAGATCACGCGGCGGAGAAGCCCATTGCCGTGCGTGTCGCCCGCGTAGAGGACCTCCACACGGAGCACCATCGGCGCGTACGCGCCCCAGCGCTCGTAGTCCTGCATCAGCGCCCATACCCGGGCCGGGGGATGGGGCATGTCGAGCGTATAGCGATGCTCACGCATGCCGTGAAGATGCCCGAAGCGGGACTCCCCCGCTAAACTCGGGGTCTCAACCGGAGGATCCCGTGGCCATTCGTGTGATCCAGTGGAGTACCGGCAACGTCGGCCGCTACGCACTGCGTCAAATCCTTGATCATCCCGATCTCGAGCTTGTGGGCGTGTTCGTAACGTCTGAGAAGAAAGACGGCGTAGACGCTGGAGCGCTTTGTGGGAGGCCGCCGACCGGTGTCCACGCGACTCGCGACGCCGCAACGCTGCTCGCGATGGACGCGGACTGCGTCGTCTACACGGCCACCGCGGATCGCCGACCCTTTGAGGCCGTGAAGGACATCTGCGGAATCCTGGCATCGGGCAAGAACGTCGTGTCGAGCTCGGTGGTGGGTCTCGTGAACCCGCGTGCGCTCGGCGATCGGGTGACCGCGCAGCTCGAGGCCGCCTGCGCCAAGGGCACGAGTTCGTTTTTCACCTCGGGCATTGATCCGGGTTTCGCCAACGATCTTCTTCCGCTCGTGCTCTCAGGGATGTGCGGCACGTGGGAAGAGATCCGTGTCCAGGAGATCATCAACTACGCGACCTACGCGCAGCCCGAGGTGCTCTTTGAGACGATGGGGTTCGGCCAACCGCTCGATGCAAAACCCCTGATCTTGATGCCCGGGGCGTTGCGCTTTGCCTGGGGCGGGACGATCAAGCTGCTGGCCGAAGGTCTGGGCCTCACGCTCGACGAAATCCGCGAGTGCCATGAGAGACTGCCGGCAGTAAGGCGGCTCGACATTCAGGGCAATCGGGTCGAGCCCGGCACGATGGCAGCACTGCGCTTCGAGGTGCAGGGCATTGTCGGCGGCAAGCCCGTTCTCGTCGTCGAACACGTCACACGCCTTGATGACGACCTTGCCCCTGATTGGCCGAAGGGCAATGGCTCCTATCGCGTGCTCGTGAAGGGCACTCCTGGGATGCGCTGCGAGCTCGAGTTCTGGGACGAGCACGGGGATCACGCGGTGGGCGGTGTCGTACTGACCGCGACGCGTCTGGTGAACGCGATCCCGGCGGTGTGCGACGCCCCGGCGGGATTGTTGTCCGCGCTCGATCTACCGCTCATCACAGGCCGCGGACTGCTGCGCCGCTAGCGCGGCTCG
>DAIOWK010000296.1:0-4738 GCA_036758525.1 Myxococcota bacterium | reverse complement strand
GCGAAGCGAGTCGGTGAGACGTTCCTCGAGGTCGAGGAACAGACGGCTCTGGGACTTTTGGAACGTGCTGGGCGACTCCACCCGGTAGGCGGTGTCGTTCTCGAGATAGCCGGTCACGCGCAGGTGGGGCTCGGCAGGGACGGCCGTATCGTCGCCGCGCGCTGTCGCGGGAGAAACGGCAGCGATAGCGAGCGACGCCGCTGCGAGAAGCCGCGCGCCGCTGCGCACTCCCACGTTCCTACGGGACTCCAGCACGCATGGCGTTCTCCGTGAAGAGATCCTCGCCGATCGCGCGATCGTAGGCGACTTGGTCAATCTCCACGCGCGTGCGGTGACCCGAGCGCGCATCGTGCATGTCGAGGATCTCCCAGGTCCAGATCCCCTGCACTTCGTGCCAGCTAACCTCGAGCGTCTTCATGAGCTCACCCGAAGGCGCGAAGTACTCGATGCGGGGGACCGTCCAGTTCTTCGCGTTCACAAAAACCACGCGCTTTTGATAGGGCGCGGGCTTCTTTCGCGGCGTTGACTCGATGACGTAGTAGCGCTCGCCATCGCGCTCCTCGCTGCGCAACAGGCGATGCTCGTCCGCTTCGACCAGGCGATCGGCCAGATCGTCGTAGCAGAAGTCGGTGCCGACGAACGATGAGCTTCGGTCGCCCACCGCGATGCGCCGGACCTTACGCAGCGCCGGCAGATAGATCCACTGGTCGTCGTCGACGTCGGGATCGCTTGCGCTCCAGGTGAGGAAGGCGGTGTCCTTCACATCGGGAGGGTCTTCGAACACGATGAGGCGCTGGCTGTGAAGCTTGCCGCTCCCCGTGCCCCGGGCGTCGCGCCAATAGTCGCGCGTCTTGCGCACCCGCTCCGAGCCGTCCGAAGCGACAAGATGCCAGACCGCCCGGCTGATCTGGTTCTTCCCGCGCGGACGCGCATCCACGCGGCGCATCACCTCTTCGCCGCTCGGGGACAACTCGTCCCCGCGCGCCACTCCCCTCGCTGCGCCGCACACGAGGGCAACAGCGAGAAGTCCCCCGATCCAGCGAGCCATTCCCCCTCCCCCCACGCGGGGCGAGCCTAGCAAGCTCGCGCCGGGATGCGTCGAGCCGGTGGCTGAAAGAGGTGTGCGGCCTGGCCTAAGGGGTTGGGTTTTGCGGCGGAGCAACTCGGCTCAAGAGGCGTTGTTGTTCGGCGGGCGGCAGGCTCTGGAAGTGCTGCAGCTCCGCGCGCAGGCGCTGGCGCTGCTCCGGAGGGAGCGACTTCCACCGCTCGGTGTTGCGGCGAAAATCCTGGCGCTCCTGGGGCGTCATCCCTTGGAGCTCGTGCAGGTGCTGGCGCACGGCTTCTTGCTGCGCGGGCGGGAGGGCGCGGAAGCGCTGGAGTCGCGCCGAGAGCTGCTGCCGCTGTTCGGGCGAGAGATTCGCCACGCGCTCGCGGATGGCCTCGCGACGCTCGGGGGTCATCGGCCTCGCCGGTTCATGCAACGCCGGCTTCTCGAAGTGCGGGGGGCCGGCCGGGCCTTGCGTGGGAGGGTGACCCGCACCGGCGGCCGGAGGGTGACCCACGCCGCCCGGGTTGGCGTTGCCCTCGTTACGCATCTCCTCGCGCAGGCGGGCCTTCTCCTCCGGCGGAAGGCTGCGCCAACGCTCCCCGTAGCGCTGCCGCAGCTGCTCGCGCTCCGCAGGAGTTGCCTTCTGCCAGCGTTCCACCGCGCGCCGGCGCTCGGCGGGGGAGAGGGCATGCGGGTGCGCGGGGTGGGGCGGCGGCGGAGCTCCTTGCTTCGCCGCCCAAGCGGACCCCGCCGCCGCGCTGCCCGCAAGGAGCAGACACGCCAGCAGGAACGCCCGCACAAGCCCCAGTTGAAGGCGCTCGCTCATCCGCTGCCCGCTCCGTCCTCGGCCTTCTGCAGCCGCTCCAACAGGTCGAGCTTCTGAATCACCTCGAAGTCCTCCAGCATGTCGAGGCGCTGGGCGAGTTCGACGTCCTCCTCGTCCGCCGAGGCCAGATCGATCTCCGGCGCCGCGCTCGGGAGAGGCGGGGACACCTGTTCATGCTGCGGAGCGGGGGACGCCGGCAGTCGCCGGGCGGGGGTGGGCTTCACCACGGGCAGCTCGGCCACGGCTTCGGGCTGGCGAGGCACCGCGGGCGGCTCTTGCTGCGGCGCCGGAGCGGGCGGCGGCAGCGGCGGCGGGTTCTGCGCGATGGGCGGCTGCGGCAAGGGGATGGGCCGCACGGGAGTGCGGGCTTGGAAGAGGAGTGCGAGCCCAAGCGCTGCCGCAGCTGCGAGGGCCGTGGCCGCCCCCAAGATCCAACGTGCATTGCTCCGGCGCCTCGGCGGAGCCTGTGACCGGCTCTGCCGCAGACTCTCCACGCTGGTCTGGCTTTCTTGGGCCAGACGCACGCGGAGCTGCGCCTCGACGCGCGCGATTCGCGCGCTCTCCCCGGGCACGGGTACGCACAGCGCGGAAAGGACCCGCTCGTTCGCCCGACGCAGCTCTGCCAGCTGCGCTGTGCAGCGCGGGCAGGAGGCGCAGTGGGCACTCACCTGCGCCGCCCGGGCCGGGGAGAGCTCGCCATCGAGCAGGGCGGAGAGATCCTCGTCATAAGGCAGACAGGTCTCAGGCACGGATTCCACCTCGCTACTCCCTCCCTTTGAATTTCGCCGCGAGCGTGGCTCGCGCGCGATGCACCAGGGCCTTCACCGACTTCTCTGTGGTCTCGAGGTTCGCGGCAACCTCTGCGTAAGACAGTCCTTCCACGGCGGAGAGGACGAGTGCTGCCCGCTGGCGTTCGGGCAGCGCCGCGAGCTCGCGCTCGAGCTCTGCGCTCATGCGCCGCGCGTGGGTCACGTCATCCGCCCGGGGCTCGTGCCCCTCGAGCGAAAGCGGAAGCTCATCGCTCTCCCCTTCATCCGTGCTGCGGTGCGGCGCGCGTCGACGCGGACGCCGCAGCTCGTTCAGCGCCAGGTTCGTGGCGATGGTGTAGAGCCAGGTCGAGAAGCGGGCCTCGGGCTGGTAGCGATCGCGGGCGCGAAAGACGCGGAGGAAGGTCTCCTGCAGGAGATCCTCTGCGCTCGCTGCGTCGCGCACCATGCGCTCGAGGTACCGCAGCATCGGACCGGCCCAGCGGCGGAAGAGTTTGTCGAAGGCCGTTTGGTCCCCACCCCGGAACGCCAGCATGAGCTGGACATCGGGGTCTTGGCCCGCGGCCGCGCCTCCCGGACCAGGGCCGACGCCGTCCGCCTCGGACTCCGGGGGGTCACCGTCCTCCGCCATCGCCGTCCCCACACAACAAGGAGGAAACCCCTCGGGCGTCGCCGGGTTGCGCGGCCGCAGGCCCCCCGGGATCGCCGCTCACGCCACCGGCAACTCCGCCAGGAACTTCGCGACCTCGGCGTTGAAGGCTTCTGGCTCCTCGATGTTCACGATGTGACCCGCTCGGGGGATCGTGACCCGGCGCGCCCGCGGCAACTTGGCCGCCATCACCTCGGCAGCCTGCAGATAGGCTTCGTCCTCCTCGCCCACCAAGATGAGGGCGGGCTGGGTCACGCGTGGCAGCTCATCGATCACGCTTGGCGCGGGACCGGCGACGCGACGGCCAAAGTGGGCCACGGCCCGCGCGTCCTGCGCTGCGATGGCACGGGCTGCGGCTTGCGCGGCCGGGAGCTCGCGCCTGCGACCGATCGCCGTCGCCGCCGCCCGGCTCGCCACGAAGGCCTGCATCCCCTCGGTCTCGAGCCGCTCGGCGATGCGCTCGATCTGCGCCTGCCAGCGGGCCTGGGCATCGGCCTTCTTAAAGCCGGGGCCGCTGTCGATTAGCAAGAGGGCGCGAGTCCTGGCGGGGTAGGCGAGTGCAAAGTGAAGCGACACGAGGCCGCCCAGCGAGAGGCCACCTACGACCGCCGCCTCCCCCGGTGCCGCCCACTCGAGCACGTTCGCGAGGTCCGAGATGACGGTGCCCATCGAAAGCGGCGCGCTCTCGGGTGGGGCCTCCGAACGGCCATGGCCCCGGTAGTCCCAGAGAATGACGCGCGCTCCGGCGCGAACGAGGGGCTCGACCTGGGGACGGAAATTCTCATGGGTCGTGCAGTAGCCGCAGGAGAAGACGATCGGGCTCCCCGCGCCGTGTGCTTCCGCGTAAAGCCGCAAGCGATCGGCCGCAAGGATCTCGGCCACTAGGCTGCGGGACCCGGCGACGTCTTGTCCTTTGCGGCCTTCGCAGCCGCCGCGAGCTTTTTGCGCAGGGCGCTTGCCATCTGCTCGATCTGCTCTTGCATCTCTCCCCGGACCGTAAACTCGGGAATGAGCATCTTGGTCCGGCCCTCCATCTCGATCGTGACACGGGTGGCCTGGCCGCGCGCCTCGAGAGTGACGCTTCCCGTGAGCTCTCTCCAGACACGGCCGTCGCACACCTTTTCGAAGTGCACACTGCCGTCCTGGTCCAGATCGAAGTGGAAGGTGGCGGTGCCTTCGCGTCCCAGGGCGCGGTAGCGCGTACGGGTGGTCCGGCGATTGCCCTTTCGGGCGACGATCTGCGTTTCCTGGTCCGGGAAGAGATCGACGAGCGTCGCATCTTCGGTCAACACCGCAACCGCGTTGGTGCGAGGCGTCTTCACGTCGAACTGCTTTTCGAGATGCATGGGGAGCCTCCTTAGCGAATCTCCACCGCAACGGGCGGCAAGAGAACCGGGCTTCCGGACGGGACACTCGACAGCCAGCCCACCAAACGGCGCAGCGACGCG
>DAIOWK010000295.1:0-4777 GCA_036758525.1 Myxococcota bacterium | reverse complement strand
TTCCCGAAGAACAACGGCCTGCGCATCGATCACATCTTTGCGACAGAGCCCCTTGCGGCGCGCTGCAGCAGCGCGGAGATCGATCGAAACGAGCGAAAAGGCAAGCAGCCTTCCGACCACGCGCCGGTCCTTGCGACGTTTGCGCAATGAGCTTTCCGCAGCCGGTGTCGCAGGGGTACACTGCCCCCAGACCAAGGACCGCTGGCGCGTGCAGCCTCTTCGTGCGGGGATGGAGCTTTTCCCGCTCTCCGAAGGCTGCGTTGCGAGTCCTCCCGGAGTTCGGTTTTGGTGTGAGAATCGCGAGCGCTAAGACAGGAGTTCCTCCATGCACGATCTTGTGATCCGCGGGGGCCTTGTGGTCGACGGTACCGGCGCCGCGGCGCGCGAGGCCGACCTCGCGATCGACGGAACCCGCGTGACAGCGATCGGGAGAAACCTTCCGCGGGGTCGCAGCGAGCTCGACGCCCGGGGTTTCCTTGTGACACCCGGCTGGGTCGATGTGCACACACACTACGACGGGCAAGTGACCTGGGACCCCTACCTCACGCCCTCCGGCTGGCACGGCGTTACGACCGTGGTGATGGGCAACTGCGGCGTCGGCTTCGCGCCGGCCAAGCCTGAACGCCACGAATGGCTGATCGGCCTGATGGAAGGCGTCGAGGACATCCCGGGCACTGCTCTCGCGGAGGGGATCCGCTGGGAGTGGGAGAGCTTTCCCGAGTACCTGGCGGCCCTCGAGCGCATGCCACGCGCCTTGGACGTGGCGGCGCAGGTGCCCCACGGCGCTGTGCGCGCGTACGTGATGGGCGAGCGCGGCGCGAAGAACGAGAAGGCAAGGCCCGAAGACATCGCGGCCATGGCGGAAATCGTGCGGGAGGCGATCGCCGCGGGGGCCGTCGGCTTTTCGACCTCCCGTACACTCCTGCACCGCGCCGTCGACGGGGAGCCGGTACCGGGCACCTTCGCCGGCGACGACGAAGTGCTCGGCATCGGACGCGTGCTCGGAGAGCTCGGCCAAGGCGTCTTCGAGCTCGCCAGCGATCTTGCTCCCGAGGCGCGCGAGCTTGCCTGGATGCACCAGCTCTCCCAGGAGACCGGGCGTCCCGTCACCTTTGCGTGTCTGCAGAATGATTTCGACCCGGGTCAGTGGCGGCGCCTGCTTGCGGAAGCTTCGCGTTCCGCGGCGGAGGGCGGGCGCGTAACGCCCCAGGTCGCCGCGCGACCGACGGGTCTATTGATGGGCCTCCAGAGCACCGCGCACCCGTTTCTCCTGCATCCCGCCTACCGCGAGGTCGCGCACCTGCCCCTCGCCGCACGTGTCAGCGCCCTCAAGGACGCAGAGCGTCGGCGGCGCCTGGTCGAAGAGCCGGCGGTGCACGCGAACCCGCTCGCGGCCTTCGTGGCCACCGCATTCCACAAGCTCTTCCCGCTTGGGGATCCGCCGGACTACGAACCGGCGCCAGAGCAGAGTGTGGCAGCGATCGCGAAGCGCGAAGGACGCGATCCGCGGGAGGTGGCGCTGGATCTCCTGCTCTCTCGCGAGGGACGCGAGCTGCTCTACTTTCCGCTGCTGAACTACGCCAACGGGGATTTCGAACCGATCCGGGAGATGCTGACGCACCCGACGGCCGTGCTGGGGCTGTCCGACGGCGGCGCCCACTGCGGACTGATCTGCGACGCGAGCATGCCTTCCTTCTTGCTCACCCACTGGGTCCGTGACCGCAGCCGTGGTGCTCGGCTCCCGCTCGAGCAGGTGGTTCACGCCCAGACCCAGCGCACCGCGCAGCTGTTCGACTTTCAGGACCGCGGCGCGCTCTTGCCGGGAATGAAGGCCGACCTGAACGTGATCGACTTGGACGCGCTGCGCATTCACCCGCCCCAGATGGTGTTCGACCTGCCTGCCGCGGGGCGCCGTCTCATTCAGAAGGTGGATGGCTATCGCGCGACGGTCTGCGCCGGCGCGCTGACCTTCGAGAACGGCAAGCCGACCGGCGCTCTTCCGGGCAAACTCGTGCGGGGACCGCAGGCCAAACCCGCGGGCTAAGCGCTCCGCCGGAGCACGACCACCGGGATCGGGCGCCTGGTGTTCTTCTCGTAGGCCCCCCACGCCGGGTTCGCCTGGGTGAGCAGGGGCCAAAGACGCGCGCGCTCGGTCGCGTCGGCGAGGCGGGCGCGGGCCCGGAAGGTCTCCTGTCCCAGCTGCACCTGCGCCTCAGGATTCTGCTGGAGGTTCCGCCACCAGGCAGGATCCACCTCTTGTCCCCCGTTTGAGGCAACGACGACGAAGTCGTCCCCGTCCGCGAGGTAGGCCAGCGGGAGGGTGCGCGGGAGCCCGCTCCTGCGGCCCACCGTGGTGAGCAGAAGCATCGGGATGCCCGCGAGCCGGGCGCCCAAGCGACCGCCGCTCCAGCGATACACCGCGCTGTGAATGCGCGTCACGTTCCGCCATTTTGCCACGCCGTGCCTACTCCCAAAGCGCCCCCTCGGGCATCCGGGCGAGCGTAGCGCGTGCGGGATGCGCTGTGGGAATCGGGCCCGCGCTCGGCACCTAGCGCCGGATGTATCCGAACAAGTGTCCGGCGACGTTTCGCAGCTGGATCTCTTCGGAACCCTCGGTGATTCGATAGCGCCGGTGATGCCGGTAGATATGCTCGAAGGGTTTCGCGCGGGTGTATCCAATCCCGCCGTGGACCTGCATGGCACGGTCGGCGGCGTTGCAGGCGAGCAGATTGGCCCGGTAGTTCGCCATCGAGACCCGGTCCGAGACGTGGAGCTGGTCATGGCGGTCGAGCTGCCAGGCGGTCTTGTAGACGAGATTTCGAATCAGCTCCGCCTCGGTGTGGAGATCGGCCAGGGGAAACTGGATGGCCTGACGATCCGCGAGGGGGACTCCCCAGGTCTTGCGCTCCCGTGCGTACTTCACGCTCTCATCGATGCAGTATTGGGCGACACCCACTCCGGAGGCTGCCTGGCGGATGCGATTCTCGTGCACGAAGTGCTGCGCCAGTCGCAGCCCCTCACCGACCTCGTGCACCACGGCGGAGTGCGGCACGTGAACGTTTCGCAGGATCACCTCAGCGTGATCGGTGGGCATGTTGAAGGTCCAGTGGTAGTAGGGGATCTCGAGGCCCTCTGCGTCCGTCGGGACGAGGAAGGCAGTGATGCCCTTCGCGTCCCCGGGCTTGCCCGAGGTGCGAGCAAAGACCAGGTCGTGGGTTGCGTGATTCATTCCGCTGTTGAAGCGCTTCGCACCGTCAATCACCCATTCATTGCCGGCTCGCACGGCGCGCGTCTCCATCCAGGTGGCGTCGCTTCCGTGGTCCGGCTCGGTCAGGCCGAAGGCGACGCGCAGCTCTCCGGTGATCATCGGTTCGATGAGTTCCCGCTGCGCGCCTTTCGCATAGGCGTGGAACATCTGAACGATCGGGAAGTTGCCTACAACCGACGATTCGTTCTGCAGGTCGTTGTGCAGGCCCAACCCCTTGTGGGCGAGGTGCTCGCGGATGATCGCCATGCCGAGGTTGCCGCCGCCGCTCCCACCGAGCTCCTTGGGCAGTGACCAGCGCAAGAAGCCCGCGCGATCTGCACGCCGGCGCATCTCGCCAAGCAGCTCCTCCCACTCCTTACGCGGCGTTCCGTCCGCGTCCCAGTTGGTGCGCGCGTTCTCACGTCGATGGTCGAAGTACTGACGATTCGCGTCCTCGAGCGGGCGAATCTCCTTCTCGATAAAGGCATCGAGCGCACTGAGCGTGGCTGTGACGTCGGACGGGATCGTAAAGTCCATGGCTGCCTCCGGGCTTGCGGTCCACGCTACCGCGCCGCCCGGAGCCTGTCGCCCGGTCTACTCGTGCAGCCCGCGGAGCCGGTGACGCAGGCGCAGCAGTGCGCGCAGGTGCAGCGCGCGGATCCTCGACTCGCTGAGACCGAGCGTCTTGCCCGCCGCATCCAGACTGAGCTCCTCCCAGTAGAGGAGCGACACGACCGCGCGTTCCCGTGCGGGAAGCCGCGCCAGGGCGTCGGCCACGGCTTCCTCCGCCCGGCCGCGTCCGAGGAGCTGTAGCGGGTCGGCGGCGTGGGCATGACGCTCGGCATGGGCGGCTTCGTCCCACGGTTCCGCGGAAGGATGCAGGGGCGCTTCGAAAAGGAGCCAGCGGAGGCGCTCGAAGCGTTCGGGGGCGAGCCCAAGCAGCTCGGCGACTTCTCCCGGCTCCGCCCGCCGGCCTTTCCGTCTTTCGATGTCGCGCTCCGCGCTTTCGAGGTGCCGTCGCTGCTCGCGGATCGTCCGCGGCACCCAGTCCATGGCGCGCAGCTGGTCGAGCACAGCGCCTCGAATCCGGATCTCCGCGTAGGAGGCGAAGCTGCAGCCAAGCTTCGGGTCGAAGCGTCGCGCCGCATCGATCAACCCGAGGACGCCGCCATGCAGGAGCTCCTCGCGGTCGAGGTGCGGAGGTAGACGTGCGCCAAGACGCTGCACGATGCCGCGAACGCGCGGGAGGTATTCCGTGACGAGCGCTTGCTGGCGCGCGGCGCCGGCGCCATCTCGATCCCAACTCGATCCCATCGCGCGCGCTTCGGCTTGCGGATCCATTCCCCCCCCTTAGCTGCGGGCAAAGTGCAGGACATTCAGGGGGGTTGCCGTGATCCGCGTCACAGGTTGAGGAGTGACGAGGACCTGCATCGAAATGTCAGCGCTTGCTCACCGAGGCAGGAGGACTACTCCGTGCAGTAGCGCAGGAGATCGAGCCGCGGCAGGAAGAGGCGCTCGATGATTTCGGGC
>DAIOWK010000294.1:0-4788 GCA_036758525.1 Myxococcota bacterium | reverse complement strand
GGCCGTAGCCACCCGCGAGCTCGACCTCAAGGTTCCTAAGCGCTCGCCAACGGATACCGCCGAGGCCTGAAACCTCGGTAAGATCGTCTTCCGGAAGATCGTCAAACCATCGCTCGCGAGCCTCGACGCGTGCGTAGCCGATCACGTCCCGGCCTATGACGCGCTGAAGCTCCACCTGTCCGGTGACATCGTCATAGCTGGCGGCGAAGGAATCGGTGCCCGACGGGAGTCCGGGGGGCACCGGACCATTCCGCACCTCGTAGGGGTCTGAATCAAATCGCGTTCCGCGGAGCGTCAAGTCGAGGACGAACTCGTCCGGGAGCTCGCTCCGGTAGCGCGCCTGGGCTTCGAGCCGATTCGACTGAACGAGATTCGAGACATCGTCCTGGGGCAGGCCATAGTTGAGCGGCTGCGGGGCGTAGGCGTCGGACACGCGCAGTGTCAGGCCGCGCATCGGATCCATCTCTGCGAAGCCACTGACGCGCCAGAAGTACTGGGAGATTTCTGGGGAACCGTAGTATTGGCGTAGGTCCGCACCCACGTCTGCCCCGGTGCGCCACACCCCTTCCGTGAAGGACGTTTCAATCCCCGGCCCAAACCAGAGGCCCGGCTCCCCCGGACCGCCGCCCGGCGCGAGCAGAACATTGTCGTCATAGACCGCGGTGATGCTCGCGTACGGATGCCAGGCAAAGCCCTCGCGCGGCCCGTCTGCCCCCGGTTCCCCCGGATCTCCGCGCGCCATCGCAGGCGCAAGCAGCGCGATCGCCATGAGCGCCGCGACGCGAAGGCCATGCCCGCTGGCTGCCCATCCCTTTTGTGTAAGACCCCGCATCTTCACATTTCTGCCGGCAGAAGGGGCGAGAGCGGCCGGGTATACAGCCGCTCCTGCTGGTTCTGAATCAGGATGAGGTCGCCGGGACCCGGCATCGCGAGTCGCTGCAGGAAGCCAGCCACCAAGGTGCGCACAATGGGATTCGAGAGATTCGCCGACGCGGCGCTCGCGTCCACGAGGTCGTCAGCAGCTCCCTCTTCCAATCCGATCGCGTCAAGGACGGCGAGATAGTCCTGATCGCCGTCACGTCGCCGGAGAACCCGAATCACGTCGACGCCAGCATCCTGCCGAAGTTGCGCGCGCAAGGTTTGTACACCCGCGCCAAGAGGTACTGTCGCAATCTCTGTCCATACCCAGCCACCTGCGCCGGCCCCGGGGCGTATCACGCGAGCACCGGAATCTCCGATCGACCAGATTTGAGGTGCCGCTCCGTGTATCCGTGCGAGAAGGGTGACGACGCCGGGCTCGTCGATACGCACATCCCAGCGAAGCTCGGCCCCGTCACGATCCGCTTTCACCCACGCGCCGCTGGAGCTAGGTGCAGAAAGGGTCTCCTCGGTCACGGAAGCTTGGCCGGGAAGTGCGTGGAAGGTCTCCGCCTCGATGGTTTGGGGCGGGCCTTCGATGGGAAGGCGGGATTCGATACCGAGTGCTCGAACGAGCGTACGTGCCTTATCGCCGAAGCGAAGATCTTGCCCCGCGTTCCAACCGTCGCGTGGCTCGATGCACAATTGTCTGTATCGCTCGAGCGTAATCCGGGTGGCAGTCGATCCGGGATCAAACGAGGCCGAGAGCGTCTGAACGCCGGCCGGGAGGGGAAGCAGCTGGGGCGCGAGTCCAGGGCGCTCGAGATGAGGATCGGTCTCCCCCGCGTTCCGATGGCCAGCGCGCCACTGCTGCACGCCATGGCCCTCCACGGCGAGCGCGTAGAGGCCGGCTTCGGGGACGCTGAGATCCACGGAAAACGAGGTGGCTCCAGGCGCGGGCCGAATCGGCACGGAAATGGAAATCTCAGTGCCCTGCGCAGGCGGGGGGCAAAGGAGCGCGAACAGAGCTTGAGGAGACGCATCCGGGGTCGCGGCGGACGCCAGACCTAGGACACCTACGAGTCGATCCGCCCAGTCCTCCTCGGTCACCCAAGGACCGCGGGGAACGGTGTCGGTCACGACGCGCGGCGACTGTGACTGATCCACCGAAAGGGGGTATGGCGTCGAAAGCGGCGCCAGCGACTGATCGGCGGAAATGGGGGTGGCCGCCGCCAGCGCGCAGGCAAGCGCGAGCACCACCGCTTGGCTCCCGCCGCGCGGCCGAGGGCTGAATGTCCGTTGTCGCACGCGTTTCAGGGCACACCCCACACCTGAATACCCGGCGTGCGAATCGGCTATAAACGAGCTTTCCTTTATCCGTTCAAGGGGATAGGCGCGCCCGGCGCGTACCCTCGACGCGCTGCGCTCGCGGAATCACAAAGAGTCGCAAATGGTTAGGCCCGGGCTTGCACATTCCCGAGGGACCCCGGTAGGACGCAGAATGGGGCGCACCTAAGTGCAGCGCGGCTGCAGAGGACCCGCAACCCGAGTGCATCGGAGAGGCAGTCTGCGTACGAAAGAGGGGATGAGCGCGCGCCGCTTGTCTCGCCGCTTGGAGCTCTAGCGGACCGCGAGCGTCAGGATCTGCCAGGGCCGGAGTGGGACGACCGCGCCCACGCCCTCAGGGATGGGCGTGCACGGGATCGTGGTTTGCCGGCCCGCGAGATCCACGGGCACGAGCATGCGGGCGGCGGAGCCGTGCCATCGCACCGTGACGGTGCGCGCGCGGCCTGTCGCTTCGTAGATGCGCAGCTTCGCGCCGCCCTCATGATCAGGTTCGATCGCAGAAACCACAACTTCAGGATCATCAATCTCGACCAAGCGGGCTTGGTCGCGAAGCGTTGCGCCTCCCTCGCCGCCTCGCACGAATGCGAGCGGCGGGTAGGCGAACGCGTGCGCACGGGCCACGCGCATGGGGTCGCCATCGGAATGTGAGAAGAACGCGAACTCGGCACGATGCGAACCGAGCATCTGAGCTTCCGGTGTTGGGAATGGAGGGCCCGCTGGACCGGGACGTAGGCCCAGGTTGCCCTGCGAGAGCCAGCCGACGGCGCGCAGCAGTGTCAGCACGAGGGAGGTCGTGCCGTCGGCTTCGCGCACCGCCTCCACCTCGGACGTGCCTCGATTGGCCACCGTGAGAGCCCGCGTTCCGTCGCTGATCGTGGCGAAAGCCCGCTGCGGGCACGCGCCGATCGGAAACTCCGCGGGATGCTGGCTTCCGAAATCGGAAGGCTCGGGAGCGATCGGCCGTTTCGCGACTTCGAATGCGGATTCAACTTCGAAGCGCTTCGCTGCGAAGGGGGAGCGCACATGGAGCCGAAGTCGGTGGTCCCTCGCGGTGTTGTGGAGGGTCACCTCGACGTCTACGCGGTCGAGTCCCGAGGCAAGCCGCACGAGGACGCGCGCAGGCAGCTCCACATGCTTTTCGCTTCGCGCCTTGCGGTCGGGCGTCAAGCACCCGGGCACGCGATACCGGAGCTCGAGCGCGAGTGTGCTCTCCGACCCTGCCCGCCCGAGAACGCGGACGCGGGCCCTGTGGGGCCGCTCAATCGCCGCAGCGCCGCGAATCGGATCAAAGTTGTACTCGTCTCCTCGATCCCCTTCGGAGACGAGGCGAAGAGCGTCACGGATGACCGTGCCATCCGTCAGGCGGGTGAGTGTCACCTCCCCGTTTGCACTCGCCTCCACCTGCCAGAATCCGTTGTTGATGCGTGCCCCGCCCCTAGCGCTGCGCTCCGCGAGCACCCGGCCCTCCGCGCGGCTCCTCCCCTGGGCCACCGAATACACGCGCAGACCGTGGCCTGGAAAGTCGTCGACGAAGCGCAGGCGCACCCGTGGGGGCCGCCGCGCTTCAACCGCCACCTCCTCGATACCCGGCGCAGAGAGCGCGGCCACCAGCTCGCGCTTGCGGCTCAGCACGTTCAGCTCGCCCTGGGGCACGCTGCCAAGGCGCACCGACACAACCAGGCGATTACCTTCGACGCGGGTCACCAGATCATTCACGAAGTAGCCGAGCACCTCACGACCGAAACCCGGCAAGATTGAGAGCGCGAGGCTCGTCGGGAACGTGCCACCCCACACGCTTCCCTCCGCCTCCACCGTCGCTTGGGTAGCGACCCGTCGTCCGTCCGCAGCGCGCAGATGGAGGGGCAGGGTCTGCCGGACCGAAACCTCCCCCGGGATGTAAAGCTCAAGCGCCGTGTCTATCTGAGCCCGTCCCGCCGCGTTCGGGTTCCAGACCACCAAGACCTCGCCCAGACGGCCGCCTAGAGGCGCGGGAGCAGCGACGCGCGCCGCGAGCTGGCGCGCGACGGTCTCGAGCTCTGCGGTTGCGATCTCCTCCACCCGCTGAAAGCGCGACTCCATCTGCGCGTGCACCCGATCGACGGAACAACCGCAGATCGAGTCGTGCGGGTGATTCTCGAGAGCAATCCGCCATGCGAGGTCGAGGAGTCCCCTGTCAAATTCCCCACCAAGGGCGGAGAGCCAGGAGGCCAGGGGCTCGAGGTAGCGCGTCAGCAGCCTGTCATTGCGAAAGTCAGCCTGCTTCTGCGGCGCACGGGCGGAGGCACACCCGGGAAGGAGCGGCGCACGCAGGCCAGAGCGCAGCTCGCCCCGGTGTACGGGAAGGTCTCGCCCCGACTCCCGTTTGGCTCGGATCAAGTAGCCGGCCAAGGTACCTATCTCTGCGGTCACTCCAGGGAGCTTTGCCGACACGGTTTCTAGCGCGGCGGGGAGTCCCGGCTGGGGCTCGCGGTGGTCACTTCCGTTCATCAGGAGGAGGGTGGAGATGCGTGCGAACGGTTCGAGATGTTTGATCTCGCGGCTCAACCGGTCGACTAGCCCATCTGGATCGATGGGCAGTAGTGC
>DAIOWK010000293.1:0-4822 GCA_036758525.1 Myxococcota bacterium | reverse complement strand
CCTATGGGTGGGACTCACGGCGGAAGACAGTCGAGCCAAGCAGAGAGCGTACGCCGCCTCCGGATTCTCGCTCGGAATCTCGTTTCTCTTCAAAGGCTTTGTGGGACCCGCGCTCTTCGCCGCAGGCCTCGCGGGCTATCTCGTCGCGACGCGGCGCTTTGCCCCACTCCGCCATGCGCTGCGCCCCCTCCCGATCGCGGCATTCCTGGCCCCGGTGCTGGTCTGGATGGTGCCCTTCGTCGTGTACTCCTCTCCCAAACTCCTGCACACCTTCTTCATCGACAACCATTGGGGGCGCGCATTCGGTCACTTCGCGAGCAACGTCCGCCCCCTCTACTTCTACGCGCTCGACATCTCGACCGCGTTCTTGCCTGGGGCGCTCCTGCTTCCTTTCGCCGCGCTCTCCGCTCTCCGCAATCGTCGTACACCGGAGGGCCATGCCCCGATCTTCTTTCTCTCGTTCGCCGTCGGCCCCTTGCTGCTCCTCTCACTCTCCAGGCAGAAGGATTCCGTGTACGCGTTGCCGGCGTATCCAGCGCTCGCGCTCCTGGTGGCGATCTGGTGCGAACGGGGACTGCAGCGTGCCGGACGATGGGCGCAGCTCGGCGTCGGAGTTGCAAACCTGCTCTTGGCGGCCGCGGCCGCCGGGGCCATCGTCGCCACAGCCCGATTTGGCGGGCTCTCGTGGGGGGTTCTGGCCGCGTGCGCTCTGCTGAGTACGATGCTGTTCTTGGCACTTCGCATGCTGCGCGAAGGTGCGCTGCGCGGCGCGACTGCCATTGGCGCCTGCATCGCTGCACTCGCCTGGACCCTTTGGTTCACGGGTCCCCTCGCTGCGCATGAGATCGCGCGGCGGACGATTCGCAAACCCATCGAAGCGGCCCTCGCCGTGGCCGGGAGTCGTCCAATCCTTCTCTACAACCCGAGCGATGGAATTCGAGGAGCCGCAAGCTTCTGGCATCACCAGACGGCGGAAGAGGTGAGAGATGCCTCGGCTCTCGTGCGGCGCCTTCTACAACAGGCCGGATCTCTCGCGCTGTTTCACCGCTTGCGCAACGATCCCATCCCCCCGGAGGTGCGCCTCGCCGCAGAACAGCTTCACGCGCAGCTCATCGTAGAAGGAAGCTTCCCCTGCTGGGAGAACCGCGTGGTGACGGTCTTTCGGGCACACCCCACAGGATCGACAGAGCTGAGCTCAAGTCTCTCACCTCCTATTGCGAGATGAGACCTCGCGGCGTGGCACGCTGCCTGAGCGGGCTCGCCCGCTCCGCTGCTTCGCCAAGTCGACCAAAGCTCGCGCCTTCGCCTCGGATCAAACGGAGTAGCGCATCCGAAGCTGCACCCGGTCTGGTCGCAGCCTCCGCCAATGCCAGAGCTCGGGCGAGCCATGCTCTTCGGCCATCCGGTTGCAGAAGCCCTGGGTCGTCCAGCAGACCACGTCGGGGAACGGTGCGGTGCACACGTAATCGATGAGCCAGCGATCGGGATGCTCGGGATCCACTACGATGTCGCTCTTCACAAAGTTGAAGATGGACAGGGTTAGCGTGTTCAGCAGTCGCAGATCGCGCCCAAAGGCTTGGAATCGCGCGCTCGGGTCCTTATGAACTTTGAGCTGGGTGCGCCCCACATACTCCATCTGCTGATAGAACCCGGACCGGATGAGCGCCTCGGCGGAGCGCCTGCCGGCGTCGAGCAGATACACATGGTCCCCCTCGCCCGGATAGTCCTTCAGGAACTCCAGCAGGCGCTGATAGATGCGGAAGTCGTACCACCCGCCCGCGGAAATCGGCTGCGAGAGGAACGCGACCTCGCCGTCCGGGAAGCGGCGGGCCAAGACCTTGGGATCCATGGGGTGGGAAGCCAGGTACTTCATCAGCACCTCGGCATGCCCGGCGAGAACGGAACCCTTCACGGACGGACCGTCAGGCATGGACCAGCTCCCCCCGCTCGTTCACAGGCTTTTCGAAAATCGGTAATCCGAAGCCGGAACTTGACGCTCCGCCAGCGCAGATTCCGGCTTGGGGACCGCGGGCGGGACCGCCCACCGCGCCTGCGCGACGACGCGCGCCGCTAGGCCCCGGAGGCCTCAGGGACCACTCGACCTGGGCTCAGGGGCGTTCTCGGGCGGCACCTCGGACGCAGAATCGCCCCCTTTGACGAACCTCGCGCGCCAGGTGTGCCTGCGCCCAATTTAGTTCGTTTGCGAATTAGATATTGCGTATGCGTACTAGTTGCGGCACGCTCCGCGCGTGACCCACGATCGCCGCCTCTTCTTCTTGCTTCAAAGGGCAACCCGGGCGGCCATCGCGCGCGCCAACACGAGCACGCTCGAGCGCTTGGGTGTGTCGGTGGCACAGCTCGGCACGTTGTCGTACCTGGCGCAACGGCAGGGCTGCACGATGACCGACGTTGCCGCGTTGCTCGATCTCAACAAGCCTGCGGTAAGTGCCATGCTGGCCAGGCTCGAGCGTGCCCATCTCATTCGGCGCGAGCCCAACCCCCGCGACGGCCGAGGCACGCTCCTCTTCCTGACGGCGAAGGGCGAACGGGTGCGCCTGGCTTCACGCCCAGTCTTTCAGCGCGCGATCTCCGAAATGGTCGAGGGCTTCACGGCGAACGAGCTCGAGGTCGTCTTCCGGTTCCTAAACGTACTGGTCGAGAGAGGCAAGCACGCTCCGAGTCCACGCAACCCGCTCGGATCCCGTGCGCGCAGTCATGCGAGCCCCGTCGATTCCACACGGGAGGAACGATGACCACCCCTTTGCCGCCCCGCCGAAGAGACAAACCTGCACCGGTGTACGCTCTCGGACAGTTGACCATCCGAGATCGGATCCGCTATCAGCAGTACGTCCGGAGATTCCACGACGTCTTGCTGCGATTCGGGGGACGGCTCCTGGCCGCGGATGAATCGCCTGAGGTTCTCGAAGGCTCCTGGGAGCGTGACAAAGTCGTGCTCCTCGAATTCGAAAGCGCTGAGTCGTTCTGGGCCTGGGCGCGCTCGGATGAATACCAGGAGATCTCGCGCGATCGGATTGCCGCAACGGAGGGGACGGTTCTCCTGGTTCATGGGGTGGAGCCTACGCCTTGAGAGGCCACGGCGAGCGCACACCCGAGGCGCGACACAGGTCCCCTCTTATCGCCGCCGGAGCCTCGCTCCCACCGGCCAGACACTCTGGATCATGGCGAACAAGAAAGCAGTGGTCAGCCCGAACAGCAGCATCCCGTTGAGCGCCTCCAAAGCACCCATGAGCTGCCAGTGAGCGGCCAGGTAGAGACTCGCGTGGCCGTAGGTCGTCATCGCGCTCAGCGAATACAGCATCGCGATCTTGAAATTGGGCAATGAGCCCAAGAATCGGTATGCGATGCCCCAAAGGACTGCCTCAAGTCCGTGCAGGACCGTGGCCAACAAGGCTGCCACGCTCATCACCACTGCAAACTTGAGCAGGAAACGACGGCGCTCCACGGCACCGCCCAAGATGTAGACGACTCTCTCGTAGATGAGCCCGAGACCACAGACATGTGTGACTACCGTCAGCACGATCAAGGGCAGGCCCCAAGCCCAGTTGTCGCTCCACGTGCTGAGATCGAGCAGACCCATCCGCGCTCCTTAGTGGTTGTACATCAGCGCGCAACTCCGAATCGCCCCGGGTGCGACTTGCGTCGGCCTGAGCGGAGCCCATTCTCGCAGGGGTGATCTCTTCTGAATGTCTGCGGGTTTGCACCGACCGGCGGCAACGATCGCCTCGTCCCTCTCCCTCCTGCCCGAGATTAGACCACCGCTTACCGTGTTCCCACCATGAATGGTGCGCGGCTCCCGACCGCCAGCTCTTGTCGCGCCATGCTTCAAGCAGGTCGAATCGGCACATAAGGGTGTTTAGAGTCGTCGTCAGGAACAGTCCGCGCCGGGGTTCGACCTTGCCGGCGGGGCTCTGACAGTGCTTGACAGAGATCGTCGTCATGGGCGGGACTTCGCTTTCCCTCCTCGATCCGCCTCTCGGCTCTCGGAGCACTTTTGCCATCCCTGGGGCATTGCAGGAGTCGATGACAAACGCGGTCGTGGTTGTGAGGTTGATTTCGGTTCTTTCCCATAGCTGGTAGGATGCTCCCGGGAACCTGAGGGGATCAGAATGGGCGAAGAGAAGGGAACCCTCTACGCGCGCCTGGGTGGCTACGACGCCATCGCAGCAGTAGCGAACGATCTGCTGCCTCGGCTTCAGGGCGACCCACAACTCGGTCGCTTCTGGGCTCATCGCGGGGAAGACGGCGTGATGCGCGAGAAGCAGCTCTTGATCGACTTCCTTTGTGCGAGCGCCGGGGGACCCTTGTACTACAAGGGCAGAGACATGGCGCTCAGCCACCGGGGCATGGGCATCACGGAGCGCGACTGGAGCGTGTTCCTTCGTCATGCTGGCGCGACCCTGACGAAATTCCAGGTGCCGGAGACCGAACTGCGCGACGTGGTCGCGTTTGTCCAGAGCCTTAAGAAGGACATCGTTGAATAGCTGTCGTTCCTGATTTTCCGAGCTCTCCGGCGCCGCTCCCCGTTCAAGGTGGGCGACCCCCGGAGGTCTTTTCTCTGCCCGGTGCAAAGCCGCCGCGGTTGCGAGCGGCGTCGTGCGTCAAGCGTGAGGCCGCCGGCCACAAACCGCCGCCGGGATCACACCCTCCCAGAGGTCACGCAAGCGGGCGACGTCGGGGACGAGCGCAATCTCGGTAAAGCCCGCGCGCTCGAGGGCTCCCGTCCACCCCTCGGCGGTGAGGAAGCCCGGCGTCGGGCGCAGCTCCGGGTCGGTCTCGACGGCGTGGTAGCTCTGCAGGATCT
>DAIOWK010000292.1:0-4836 GCA_036758525.1 Myxococcota bacterium | reverse complement strand
CGTTTCTGGTGGGAGAGCCGGGCATCGGGAAGACGCGCCTGCTCGAGGAGTTCACTATGCGGGCGGGCGCTGCAGGCGCTCGGGTGCTCTCCGGCCGCTGCTTCGAGGGTGACTTTGCACTGCCCTTTGGGCCCTTTTCAGAAGCGCTTTCGAGTGCCGCGAAGGCGCGCGATGCCGAGGCGCTTCAGGAGGCCCTCGGGAGCTTCGGCGCAGTCCTAGCCAAGATCGTCCCCGAGCTGCGTGAGCGGTTCCCCGATCTCCCGCAGCCCGCCGCACTTACCCCCGAGGAGGAGCGCTTTCGCCTCCTCGACGCGGTCGCTCAAGTGCTCTGGGCATTTGCGCGTCGGGCTCCTCTCGTGCTCGTGCTCGACGACTTGCACTGGGCGGACGGAGCCACGCTCGGGCTGCTGCGCTATCTGGCGCGCTTTCTGCAGCGCCACCGGGTGCTCCTTGTCGGTGCCTACCGGGACGCGGAGCTCGGTCGCCAGGCTGCACTCGCGGATACCCTCGTCGCTCTGCGCCGCGAGGTCGAGTTCGAGCGAATCGCCCTCTCAGGCCTTCCCCGAGAGGCAGTGGCGGAGCTTCTCGAAAGGATCGCACCCTACGAGGTACCGGCGAACTTCGCCGAGGTGATCGCCGCCGAGACTGCGGGGAACCCATTCTTTCTGCGGGAGATCCTGCTCCACCTGCTCGAGGAGGGGAAACTCGAGCGTGCAGAAGGCCGGCTCTCACCGCATTTCTCGATCGAACAAATGGGCATCCCCGAGAGCCTGCGCGAAGTGAGTCGACGCCGGCTCTCGCGCCTCTCGAAAGAAGCAAACCGTTTGCTCTCTGCGGCGTCGGGGTCTACAGGAGAGTTCCGCGTGGATGTCGCTGCGGGGGTGGCGGGCCTCGACGAAGATGCTGCGCTCAATGCCCTCGACGAGGCGCTGGAGGCCCGGCTTGTCCGCCCCGCAGGTCCAGCGGACGTCTACGAGTTCACCCACGCCCTGGTCCGTCACGCGGTGTACAACGAAATCTCTCCTTCGCGTCAGATGCGCCTGCACCGGCGTCTCGCCGAGGAGATGGAGGACTGCTATGGCGAGCGCGTGACGGAGCATGCGCTCGAGATCGCACATCACTGGCACCGCAGCGCAGCTCTGCCGGGGGGCGAGCGCGGAGCGCTGCATTGTATTCGCGCCGCGGATCGCGCCGAGCACGCGACCGCTCATGAAGAAACTGCGGCGGCGCTGCGTATGGCGCTCGATCTCTTGCCGGCGTGCGATGCGCGCCGACCTCGTCTTCTTGCCCGCCTCGCTCTTGCGCTCGCGTGGAGCTTTGCACCCGACGAGGCGGTGCGGGTGGCGCGCGACGCTGGGGACTCGATTGCGACGAGTGAGGGCAGCGATGCGGCGGCAGATTATCTCGCCGAAGCAGCCCACGCGCTCTACGCCTCGAACTTCGACGCAGCGGCCTGGGCAGTCGCCGAGCACGGATTGCAACACGTGGGGCGGCGTCGCGACCTCACGTGGGCCCTCTTGGCAGGCCTTGATTTCGAGCGGCGTGACGCGAGCGATCCTGACTTCCCCGGGATCCCTCTCGACATACCCGAGCGGCACGAGATTTCGCGGATTGTCATCGCGAATCTATCTTCATTGATCGAGCGCGGCTTGGGTGGCGGAATGAGTGCGATGGTGTTCGAGTCGCGAGAGGATGCTCTCGAGCGCGCAGGGGCGCTCCCCTCAGTGAAGGTGTATTTTGCTGGCGAGTACGCCCAAGCTGCGGCCTTGTCGAGTGCGTTCGCGGCGACGGAGCTCGAGAGCGGCCGGCTCTCGCTCGCTGCGCTCAACCTCACACTCGTCGCTCACTGTCAGTCGGCACTCGGGAACCTAGGCGTCTCGCTCGAAGCCTCCGCGCGTGCCCGCGGGCTCGTGGAACGCATTGGGGCCACCCCTTTCCTCAGGCTCCATCTCGAGGCTGTAGTGCTTGAGCACACGCTCATTCGCGGAGAGGGCTACGGGCTCCTCGTCCCCGCAATCGAGCCGGGCCTCGCTGAAATTGATCCTGGAAACCGTTCGTCGGGTGCGGCGGTCGCGGCGGCCGCCGCCGTCATCTACGCCTACGCAGGACGTGGTGAAGACGCACGTTCAACGCTCGAGCGCGTGCTTCCCGCGATTGATCGAGCCGCGGGCTGGGCGGCCACCTACACCACGATGCTCTATTGGGTGATTGAAGCGCTCTGGGTCCTCGAGTGCCAGGATCACGTCGAGATGCTCGAGCGCAACCTTCGTGACAAGACGCTCGCGCCCGACTTCCGATACCCCCACACGGATGCGCGCCTCGCACTGGCGCGACTTTGTGCGCTCACCGGCCGTGTCGAAGAAGCGCGGGAGTGGTTCGACCAGGCGCGCCGCATCCTCGAGGAGCAGGGTGCACGTCCCCTGCGGGCGATCACCGACTTCGACGAGGCGTGGATGGAGCTGCGGCGCGGCCCGGCCTGTAACCGCGAGCGTGCACTCGCGCTGCTCGACGCGGCGCGGGGACCCTTTGAGTCGATTGGCATGCCCGGTTGGCTCCGCCGAGCGGACGAGCTGCGGGGGCAGCTTGAGTGATAGTCGTCCGAGCTGGGCCGCGGCGGGACTCGCCAGCGCGCGTGGCACCATTCTCTCCGCGGCGCGAAACCTAAACTCCTCCTGCGCCGTTCCTTTCCGTCGTCTCTGATAGTGCCAGGTAGGTTTTTCGCAGCTGGCGGAGCGGATCGCGAGTCCCGGCATGCTCGGAACTCTCCCCGGCCGGCATGCTCGGAACTCTCCCCGGCTCGCACCAGAAACTGCCTGGATTTGCCCCGTCGGTCCACCACGGACGGCAGTCAACGCTCGCTCGGCGATCGGGGCCGAGGACCCAGAATCCATCCGCGGCCGCGGGTCCCTGACTGGAGAGTCAGTGCGCGAGAATTGATCGGCCCGGCTCCGCGGCACAGACACGTTGTAGTGGTCATGAAAGACCACAAGTGTCGCCCGCCGCCGTCGGGCAGAGGTTCAAATCCTGGGGCGGCTTTTCCCGAGAAAGTGTCGCGGAGCCATCTAGCGTTCCTCTCGCGATCGCCGCTTGATCCACCGCCCGGGCGCACCCCGGCGCGCTCGCCTATGCTCGCGTCAACGGACAGAGGGATCGAGCAAAACCGCGGGGTTGACCCGTAGGGAGACGTGGAGCGCCCACCCATGCGCGACGAGGATCGGCACCGAGCGAACGCGCGCGAGCCTGTAGAAGGCGCGCTGCGACAAGGGCTTAGGGTAAGAGCGTGAAGGCTGTTTTTCCTAAAGCCTATCCGTCACCGCGTGAGCGCGAGGAACTGGCAGCGAAGCGCGACGGCCTCACCGCGGAGAACTGCGAGAAGGGCCGTGAGGGCAGGGGGCATCGTCGATTCAGCTTGACCCGCCCCCTGAAGAACATCAATGATTGCGAAGCGGACGAGTCTTCCTGAAAGGAAAGGTGGCAATCGGAATCGAGAAGATCAAAACCAAACCAGGATTTACCGTGGCAGCTCGCCCGGGGCGCGGCGAGCGTGCCCCGCACTCAACCCGTATCAATTCGCAAGGAAATGATCGACATGAGAGCACAAGCATTGGTGTTGGCGCTCGGCCTCGCATCCTTGGCCGGCTGTGTGTCGCAGCAGAAATATAACGACCTGGAGCAGGAGTATCAGCAGCTCAACCAGTCCATGAGCGCCGAGGTCGGGGCCCAGAAGATGCAGATTTCGCGGCTGCAAGACGCCATCAAGGTTTCGGTCAACAGCGAACTACTGTTCCCATCGGGCGGCTGGGAGATGTCGACCGACGCGAAGGAGACTATCGCCAAGATCGCGGCGATCTTGGCGCCGCATCAGACGACGAAGGTCAACGTGAACGGCTACACGGACAACACACCGATCGGCCCGCAGCTGATGAAAGAGGGGGTCACGTCCAATCTCATCCTGTCGCAGAGGCGGGCTGACAACGTGATGCAGTACATGATCTCGCACGGCGTCAAGCCGAACCTCGTCTCGGCTCAGGGCTTCGGCGAGGCCGATCCGGTCGCCTCCAACGATACGCCGGCGGGAAAGGCGCAGAACCGTCGCGTGGAGCTCACGCTCGCGAACGCCGGCAGCTAGCAACCAAGGGAGGCCACCCGGCTGTGCCGGGGAGCGGCTGCGCATCTATGCCGACGCTGCGAAGGGTTTCAGGCTCGAAGGCGCGCTGCGGGTCCGAATTGTCGATGCCCCCGCCCCCGGAGGGGAGCGGGGGCATCGTTCAGTAGCGGGGGGGCGCTTGGGCCGTACCGAACAGAACTGAAGGCCTTTGCTACGGACTTCCCGCTGGCCGCATGATGGCGCCCTCAGGTGCGAAACTGACTCTTAGGTTTTCTGAGGAGAGGTCGCCGAGAACCGCGCCACGGGAGGACGTTAGGCCCGAAGTACGAAAGTGGCGTGTTAGGTGCAGTGTTTTGACCGGCGATCGCCCGGTCGGGGCCGGTGTTCGGCACGGGCCCGGTGCGCCGAAAACCTCAAGGTTTCCCACGTGAACCAAGTATTCGGAAACGACAAGTATTCTCTACGACCGGACCAAGGGTCCGGACGACCAGATCCAGGCGGACGGGTATTTGAGAACACAAAGGATAAGATGCTCGGAAAGGACAGGCTATCGGCTCGACTTTGTTGTGAGCCGCAGCTCGCGCGAGGACGGCCCAACGGGCTTCCTGCGCGTTTCTCTTGGGCGCAGCGCCTCGAGGAACTAGTTTAAAGCCGACGCGGATTGACTGCCGCAGCCGGCGGATCGCTGCGCGCGATCCCGCCGGCGGCGTCGTGCGGTCGTCGTCTGT
>DAIOWK010000291.1:0-4845 GCA_036758525.1 Myxococcota bacterium | reverse complement strand
GGCGAGCCTCCCCCTCCCGACCCGGAGCTGGCACAGGTGCTCGGCTCGGCGCCTGGGCTCAAAAAAAAAGTCCTGAGGCGCCGCTAGCAACGGTGTCGGCTGCCGCGGCACCGGCCCCCCCGAGCGTGCGTCCGGGGCGCGTCGGTTCACCGGCCATTCCCCCCTCCGTACGTGTGCGCACGGAGACCCTGGATCGTTTCTTGTCTGCCGTGGGCGAGGTCATCTTGGCCTCGAGTCAGCTGCGCACGGTGGCGATCGCTGGGCCGACCCAGGACCCGGGATTTGCCGGCGGGCTCGACCGGATGGACCGGGTGGTGGGTGAGCTCCAGCGTCGTGCCCTGGACTTGCGCACGGCACCCCTCCTGCGAGTGGTCGAGACCCTGCCCCGCCTCGCCCGGGAGATCGCGCAGCGCGCAGGCAAGCAGGTCGAGGTGGAACTGCGGGGCGTCGAGCTTGAGCTCGATCGCGCGATCCTCGACCGCTTGGGAGATCCCCTCGTACACCTGCTCCGCAACGCCGTGGATCACGGGATTGAGACCCCGGAGGTGCGGCGGGGGGCGGGAAAGCCCGAGGCGGGCCGGGTGGTGATTGATGCGCGTCGGGAGAAGGACCAGGTGCGAATCACGGTGGTCGACGATGGAGCGGGCATCGACCTCGACGCGGTTCGCGCCAAGGCGATTGAGGGCGGGCTCCTCGTGCCCGCCCTGGCCGAGGACCTCCCGCCGGAGGAAATCGCGAGCCTGGTGTTCCGGCCCGGCCTCTCCACCGCCGCTGCGGTGTCTGATGTGTCGGGCCGCGGCGTGGGAATGGACGCCGTGCGGGCGACGATCGAAGCCCTCGGCGGACGTGTCGAGCTCGAGACCGATCGGGGTCGCGGCACTGCCACGACGCTCATCGTACCGATCACCGCGGCGGTGCAGCGCGTGCTCTTGATTGGCCTTGGGACCGAAACGGTGGCGGTGCCGATCGCGAAGATCGAGCGCATCTTCGAAGTCGAGGCCGCGCAGATTGAGCGGACCGGCCACGATGCATTCACCCTGGTGGATGACGAACCCGTGCTCGTGGTGGACCTCGCGGCCAAGCTGGGCCTGCCGACCGCGCCGACCGGCCCACGCGTTACGTTGGCCTTGGGCGAAGTCCGAGGAGAGCGCGTGGCGCTGATCGTCGAGCGGCCCGCCGGGCAGCAGGAGATTTATGTGAAACCCGTGTCGCGCCTGTTGGCGGGCGTTCGCGCGCTGGCGGGCCTGACCGTGCTGGGCGACGGAAGTCCGGTCTTCCTGATCGACCTGAACCAGTTGCCATGAGTGCTCCCACCCAACTGCCCAGCATCTGGAGCAACGCCGCCGTGGATCGGGTGCGTGAGCTCGGCAGCATTGGTGCTGGCCAGGCGGCCAACGTTTTCGCACAGCTTGTGGGGCGCACGATCCGCATGCACGTGCCCGCTGTACGCGGCAGGAGCACACGGCCGCTCGCCCATGAGCTCAAGGCGTGGGACACCGGCATCTTCTTCGAGGTCGAAGGCGGCCTGGGCGGGCTCGTGGCGGTGTTCTTCTCGATCCGTTCCCGCGACAACCTCTTGCGTCTCTTGGTGGGTGAACGCAATACGGTGGAAGAGCCGACCCCCGAGGAGAAGGAGGAGGCCCTGGCGGCGCTGCGACGGGAGGAGGAGTCGGCGCTGCGGGAGGTGGGCAACATTCTTGCGTCGAGCGTCGTGTCTGCGATTGCCGATGTGCTCGGAACCCGCGTCCTGCCGTCGATTCCGACGCTCGCCGCCGAGGGCGCGGGAGCGGTGCTGCAGTCCCTGGTCTCGGCGCGCGGGGGGGACGCGGGTCTGCGCATCGAAACCGAGATTTTCGATAGCGACGGCGAGCTTCGCTGCCTCGTCGTCCTGGTGCCCGACCGGGCCCCTAGGGCCGAAAGCTGAGCTTCCGGCGGTTCAGAGCCTCCCCAAGCCTCCCGGGGTCGAAGGGAGGCGCCTCGACGCCTCGCGCGAGAGCGCCTGTAACCTCCACTCCCTTGCCCCTCTTTTGATGCCTCCCCCGTCGCCTCGCGTCGCGGACCTTGCCGGGGGACCGCCTCCCTTACCGACCAACTCCCTTCGCTCGGCGCGCTGCGCTGTGGAGGCCCGTGGGATACCGTCGTCGCGTGAGCCGCGAGGACCTGCGCCGCCTTCTCGAGAGCGTGCGACGCGGAGAGACGGAGACCGCGGTGGCCCTCGAGCAGCTCTCCCATCTTCCTTTTGTGGAACTCCAAGACGCCCGTGTGGACACCCACCGGGCAGTCCGCCAGGGCGTCCCCGAGGTGGTCTACGCCCCCGGGAAGACGCCGGGCCAGATCGCAGAAATCGCACGCACGCTGCACGCCGCCCGCCAGCATGTGCTTGTGACGCGGGTCGAACCCGGTGTGGCCGCCGCGGTGCAGGCCGAGCTTACGGACGCGGAATACGAGCCCCAGGGGCGGCTTCTTTGGCTCGGGCCGCACGAAGTGCCGGTACTCGGCAAGGGCGTCATCGCCGTGGTGTCGGCGGGCACGTCGGACCTGCCCGTCGCCGCGGAGGCCGTAGGGGTGGCTCGCCGGCTCGGCAACAAGGTGGAACTCGTCCAGGACGTGGGAGTGGCGGGCCTACACCGCCTGCTCGCGTCGAGCGCACTCTTGCGCTCGGCGCGGGTCCTGATTGCGGTGGCGGGAATGGAGGGCGCGTTGCCTTCGGTGGTGGGTGGCCTCGTCGACAAGCCCGTGATTGCGGTCCCCACGAGCGTCGGCTACGGCGCGGCGTTTGGCGGGGTCGCCGCGCTTCTCGGCATGCTCACGAGCTGCGCCTCGAACGTCACCGTGGTCAACATCGACAATGGCTTCGGAGCCGCCTATGTCGCGACGCTCATCAACCGGCTCTAAAGCACGGGTTCCCTCCCGGCGGTTTCCAACGGGGCGAATCCTCCATCTCGATGCCTTCTCGGGTGTCGCGGGCAACATGTTTCTCGGTGCGCTGCTCGATCTCGGTCTCCCGCGGCGTGAGCTCGAGGGGGAGCTCAAAGGTCTCGGCGTCGCCCATGCGTTGCGTGTCACCGCCGTGCGTCGAGGACCTTTGGGGGCCCGCTACGTCGAGGTCGTGGTGCCGGGCGGAGGCAGCGCCCGGTCGAAGGCCCACACGCGGGCGAAGGCCCGCCCCTCTCCTGCCCATGCGCACCCGCACCCGCACACCGATCACACCGAAGGGGCCCACCGTGACCGGCACGAAAAGGGCCGGTCCTACGAGGAGATCCGCCGCGTGCTGAGACGCGCGCGTCTTGAGCCTGAAGTGCGTGCACGCGCCCTCGCCATCTTCGAGGCGTTGGCGCAGGCGGAGGCACGGGTCCATCGTACGCGCCTTGCGGCTGTCCACTTCCACGAGGTGGGCGCGGTGGACGCGATCGTGGATGTCACAGGCGCGGCGATTGGGATCGCCCGACTCGGAGTGTCCCGCGTCACCTGCTCGCCGGTGGGCCTCGGACACGGAGTGGTCGAGACCTCGCACGGCCGCCTCCCGCTCCCTGCCCCGGCGACGATCGAGCTCTTGCGCGGTATTCCGACGGTTCCCGCCCACGTGCCCTGGGAGACGGTGACGCCCACGGGCGCGGCGATCCTCCGCACCATTGTGGACGAGTTCCGCTCGATGCCCGCGATGACCCCGGAAGCCGTGGGGCACGGGGCCGGCGATGACCGCCCCGGGCCCATGCCGAATGTGCTACGCGCGATCCTCGGTCGAGACGGTGGGCCCTTGTCGGACCGCGTCGTCTCGCTCGAAACAAACCTCGACGACCTCGTGCCCGAGCATTTCGACGATCTGATGGATCGACTCTTTCGCGCCGGTGCACTCGACGTCGCGCTCTTGCACCAGCAGATGAAGAAGAACCGTCCCGGGTTCCTGCTCCGAGTGCTGGCTCGGCCCTCCGAGCGAGCCAGGATTGCGCAGCTCCTTTTCACGCACTCCTCGGCGATCGGGGTGCGTGCAGTGGAGTGCGACCGGATGGTGCTGCCCCGGGAGACGCGCCGGGTGGCGACGCCCTACGGGCGGATCGCCGTCAAGATCGTACGGGATGGCGAGGGCAGGGTGGTGCCCTCGGCGGAATACGACGACTGCAAGAAGGCGGCCCTGCGCTCCGGTGTTCCGCTGCGCGAGGTGATGCGTCTGGCAGAGCAGGCCGCACGCGAGGTGGCGCTCTCATGACAGACGGCTCCGCTCCCGTCGACGCGAGCCCGTTCGAACTCGAGGGTGTACTCGACGCCGCTGTCTTGTGTCTGCACGGTCTCACGGGAACTCCTTACGAAGTGCGGAGCATCGGTGAGGCCTGCGCCCGACGGGGAATCTCGGCCTTCGGACCCGCGCTGCCTGGACACAGCGAGACGCCTGAGGCGCTTCACCAGGTTCGCTCTTGGCGCGCCTGGTTGGATGCGGCCCGGGGCCATGCGCAAATGCTGCGCAGCCGTCATTCGCGGGTGTTCGCCGCCGGGCTGTCGATGGGGGGTCTTTTGGCACTTGCGCTCGCCGCCGAGGACATGTTCGACGCGCTGGTTGTGGTGGGAACACCGCTCAGGCTGTCACTCGGGATCCGCCTTGTTGTGCCGCTCTTGTGGCGCGTGAGGCCGTTCCAACCCAAGTCGGGCGGTTCCGACATCCAAGACGCCGCGGCGCGGGCGCGGCATCCGAGCTATGCCGTGTTGCCGATGCGCAGCGTGAACGAGCTGATCAAGCTGCAGCGCTGGGTACGCGCCCGTCTTGCCCGGGTGCGTACTCCGATCCTTGTGGCCCATGGCGCGCTTGACCAAACGGCCCGCTCCGCCGACGCACGTGCGATCCTCGAGGGC
>DAIOWK010000290.1:0-4869 GCA_036758525.1 Myxococcota bacterium | reverse complement strand
GGACTCGACGACGGACCAACCATTCTCGTCGGCGTCGGCGCGTGCGCGCGCCTTGGCCTGTTCGTGATTCGCGGCCGGATACGCGATCGATCTCGTCATCGGATCTCCAGCCTTCCCAGTTGGCGCGTTGCCCCCGAGATTCGTCGCGGGAGAGGCCATCTCGGGATGCAGTCCGATCCCTGGGACCCGGAGAGCCACGAGGGCTCTCGTGGTCCGTCGGTAGGTGTCTCGTAATGCGTAGGAGGTGCCCTCCCTTGGAAGACGGCGGTGGCCGTGCGCTCGCGGGCAGGGGAGATCGAGGGCAGGCGGAGCGCCGAGAGAATTCAACGTCCCCCGTGATTCTTGATTCGGAGCCGAGGCCCAGGGGGACGCTTGGCGGCACGGGGCGGACGGGAGTGCCCGTCTGGTACGTGGCAAACACCTGGGATGTGAGATCCTGCCGGGAGAGTGGACTTGACGTGCCAATCGCCCGGCCGAGACACATGCGAAACCCCCGTGGCTCGAAAGGTACGGACGCGCCTTCGGGTTGAAGGACTCGTCCAGGGCGTGGGCTTTCGGCCCTTTGTTCATGCCCTCGCCGTACGCTTTCAACTCTCCGGCTTCGTCGCCAATGACACCCAAGGGGCAGTAGCCGAAGTCGAGGGAACCGAGGACCACGTCTCTCAGTTTCTCGGATGCCTCGTCGCCGAAGCTCCTCCCCTCGCTTCGATCGAAGCGCTAGCCACGACGAGCCTTGTTCCGACTGGAGAGATCGGCTTCGAGATCATGGAGAGCGTGGCCGAGGGTGAAAGCGAGGCCCTGATCTCTCCCGACGTTGCGACCTGCGCGGACTGCCTCCAAGAGATCTTTGACCCCGCGAACCGTCGCTATGGCTATCCCTTTACGAACTGCACCAACTGCGGTCCGCGCTTCACCATCGTACGAGACATTCCCTACGACCGGCCGCGGACCACGATGGCCCAGTTTTCGATGTGTCCCGCCTGCGCTGAGGAGTACAACGACCCGTGCGACCGGCGCTTTCATGCCCAGCCGATCTGTTGCGCGGCTTGCGGTCCGCAGCTGCGTCTCCTGGACTGCATGGGCCGCGAGGTCGGGGGCGACCCGCTGCCTGCTGCAGCGGAGCGCCTCCGAGGGGGCTCCATCGTTGCAGTGAAGGGGCTCGGAGGATACCACCTCGCCGTTCTTGCTGCGAACGAAGCGGCAGTCGCGAAGCTCCGCTCGCGCAAACATCGCAATGAGAAACCCTTCGCGATCATGGTCTGCGACCTCGCGACAGCGCGCAATCTCGCGGAGCTCAGCCCGGCCGAGGAGGGAAGCCTCGCAAGCCCGCGGCGCCCCATCGTGCTAGTGCGCCGGAAGCCCGGCGCGCCGCTCGCCGGCTCGGTCGCCCCTGGGAATCGCTTCGTGGGTCTTATGCTTCCTTACACGCCCGTGCATCATCTTCTTTGCAGGAGCCACCCCGAGCCCTTTGTGCTGACAAGTGGCAACGTCGCCGACGAGCCCATCGTCTATTCCGATGAGGCAGCGACGGAACGCTTGTCCCCGGTCGCAGACTTTTTTCTGTCCCACGACCGCCCGATTCATGTTCGGACCGACGACAGCGTCGTACGGATCTTTCGCGAGAAGGAGTTCCCGCTGCGGCGCTCGCGAGGCTATTGCCCGCAGCCCCTTACGCTCCCCTGGGAGGTTCGCCGTCCAATCCTTGCGTGCGGCGGCGAGCTCAAAAGCACGTTCTGCCTCGCGAAGGGCCCGCATGCATTCCTGTCTCAGCACATTGGAGACCTTGAGAATTACGAGACCCTCGAGTCCTATCGAGAGGGAATCGCGCATTTTTCTCGGCTCTTCGAGGTGGCGCCGCAGGTCGTTGCCCACGATCTCCATCCCGATTATCTCTCGACGAAGTATGCGCTCGCTCTGGAGGACGTGGATCTCGTGGCGGTGCAGCACCACCACGCCCACGCTGCGGCCTGCTTGGCGGAGAATGGAGAACGTGGTCCTGCGATCGCCGTCGTCTTTGACGGACTGGGCTATGGCACCGACGGGACGCTCTGGGGCGGGGAGTTTCTCGAGGCGGACCTTGTCGGGTTTAAGCGCTTCGGACACTTCGAAACGATGCCGATGCCTGGGGCAGTGGCGGCAATCCGCCAGCCCTGGCGGCTTGCTGCCGCCTACCTCGACATCGCCTACGAGGGGGATCCACCGCTCGATCTCTCGGTCCTCCGGCGACACCCGAAGGACTTTCACACTGTGGTCCGGCTTGCGCGCTCGGGAGTCTGCTCTCCCCAGACGTCGAGCGTGGGCCGACTCTTTGACGCGGTGGCCTCGATCCTTAACGTGCGCGATACGGTCTCCTATGAAGCGCAAGCGGCCATCGAGCTCGAGCAGCGTGCAGACCCTGTGGAGCGCGGTGAGTATCGGGCCCGTGTCTCCCCCGGGCCCCCTTTTCTCGTCTGCGGAGCAGACCTCGTGCGCGCTGTCGCAGAGGATACGCGGGCGGGAGTGGACGCAGCCGCTATCGCGGCTCGCTTCCACAACGGGCTTGCTCGCGTTGCGGTCGACGTCGTGAGCCGAATCCGAGAGCTCACAGGTCTTCGCACCGTGGCTTTGAGCGGAGGCGTCTTCCAGAACTCCCTCTTGCTGGAAAGGACTGTCGAAAAGCTCGAGGAGCGGGCGTTCCATGTCCTGACGCACACGCGCACTCCGCCAAACGACGGGGCCATTGGCTTCGGACAAGCGGTTATCGCTGCGGCGCGCGATCACGGCCCGGGCGGCCTCGGCCTCTCCACGGCCGCCGGGGAGCGGGGAGCCTGATTGTTCGCCTTTGGAACGTCGGATAGAGTGAGCCCTTGCGTCGCGCAATCTAGTGCGGAATGAGCGGACCCTCCTGGTGACAGAAAATGTTCTTCGTGGCGACGGTGCGGGCCGCGATGCTGTCTTCCGCCGAGCGGCGCCGCTGTTGAAGCGATCTCCGAGAGGTTCTTCGATGTGTTTGGCGATTCCTGGAAAAGTCATCGAAATCGTCGATGCGAGCCGGCAGATCGTGAAGGCCGAGGTGAGTGGTGTCCGGCGCAACATCTCCGCGGAGCTCCTTGGCAAGGAGGGGGAGACGGATTGCGTCCGAGTGGGAGACTGGGTTTTGATTCACGCGGGCTTCGCCCTCGCCAGAATCAACGAAGAGGAAGCCGCAGCCACGACCCAGCTCTTCCAGGCGATGGCGGATGCGTATGCAGACGAGCTCAGTGCCCTTCGAAAGAGCCAGATCGAGTAAATTTTTCTCGCAGGGGGATGGGATGAGTCCTTCTTTCCCTGACCGCTGGCACGGAACGATCGGTGCGGCGTCCCGCCAGCGTGGGAGCTTCACGCGCGAGTTGGCGGGAAACGCGAGCGAGCTTGTGCGCGCGGGCGAAGCCGTGGCGCAACGCTTCTCGCGGGGCGGGAAGCTCATCGCGTTCGGAAACGGTCGCTCCGCCACGGATGCGCAGCACGTCGCCGTCGAGTTCATGCATCCTGTGATCATGGGGAAGCCTGCCTTGCCTGCCATTTCACTCAGCGACGATTTCGCGATGCTGACAGACGTGGGAACGCGCCACGGTCTTCTCGAGATCTTCGCTGCCCCCCTGGAGCCGTTCGGGTTGCCGAGCGATATCGCGATCGGCCTCTCCGCAACAGGACGCTGCGCAAACGTTCTAAAAGCATTCGAGCGAGCACACGAGAAGGGCCTTCTCACCATCGCCTTGACAGGAGGGGACGGGGGCGAGATCGGGAAGAGCGCCGCTGTCGACTACTGTTTGATTGCGCGATCCGAGGATCTGCGGCTCGTGAAAGAGGGTCACGTTCCGCTCTACCACATCCTCTGGGAGATCGTGCATGTCTTTCTGGTGCAGCCTCCCGTGCGGGAAGACTCGACCCGGCGCACGGGGTCGACACGTGAGAGGAGCCCCATTCCCGCCGAAGCACTCTATCCCTTCCTCAGTTCGACGGACGGGAACGCGCAGGCCTTGGGCGAGGATCTTCGGCTCTCGACCAGGGCGAAGCTCGAGGAGATCGCCGAGCTCCGCGAGCTCGTCTTGGAGCAGCATTCGGAGCGTCTCCTCGCCTGCGCTCGGGCTCTCGCCCGATCCTTTGCAAACGGCGGAAGCCTCCTTGCCTTCGGGAACGGAGGGAGCAGCACCGACGCTCACGCCATCGCGGAGAATTTCTCGCGACCCGAGGTGGGCTGTGCGGTGCCAGCACACTCCCTCACTTGCGACGCGGCGGTGGTGACCGCCCTGGCAAACGATGTCGGGATCGAAGTGATCTTCGCCCGCCAGATTGCCGCCCTCGGGCGACCAAACGATGTCGCCCTCGGAATCTCGACGAGCGGAGGTTCTGAGAACGTTCTACGTGGGTTCGAAGAGGCCCATCGCCGCGGCCTCTTGTGCGTCGGCATCGCAGGCTATGACGGCGGGCGGATGGCCGAGTCGGAAGCGATCGACTTCCTTCTGACCGTCCCCTCCACCTCGGTCCACCGCATCCAAGAGGCCCAGACCACGCTCTACCAGGTGCTCTTTGAGCTCACGCAAGGCATGCTGGAAGAGACGGGGATCCCCTCGTGCGCTTTGTAGACGAGTACAGATCTCGCGACTTCGCGCAGCGCCTCTCCCAGGAAATCGCCGCACGGCTGGGATCGCGTGCTTACAAGATGATGGAGGTCTGCGGAGGCCATACGCACACGATCTACAAGCACGGGGTCGAGGACTACCTGCCCGAGGGCCTGACCCTCGTCCATGGTCCCGGATGCCCGGTCTGCGTGATCCCGATGGGCCGCGTCGACGACGCGAGATTTATCGCAGAGCAGCGAGACGTCATCCTTGCGACCTTTGGGGACAT
>DAIOWK010000289.1:0-4958 GCA_036758525.1 Myxococcota bacterium | reverse complement strand
GGTGTGAAACCGAGGTTCGAGGTCTGAATCGCCTTTTCGATCGCCTGGAGGGCGCTCTTGTCGTACGGGGCGATCACGATGAGCCGAGGGTCCGGGGTGGTGAGGTTTGCGAGCTGGTTCAGCGGGGTGGGAGTTCCGTAGTAGTCGACGCGGACCCCGTCGAGCAGGCTCGGGTTCGCGCGACCGGTGCGGACCCTCTGAAGGTCATGTTTCAGGCCGCGCAGCGATTTTTCCATCGACTCCTTCGCGTCTTCGATGACCGTCGCACTGTCGTCGGCAGCCATGGCCCCTCTCCTCCCGTCATTCTCCGACGCGTGTACCGACGGTTTCTCCAAGCACGACCTTGCGGAGATTGCCGGGAACCGCGGTATCGAACACGATGATGGGAAGGCGGTTTTCGCGGCAGAGCGCAATGGCCGTCTGGTCCATCACCCGAAGGTTCTTTCGGATGGCCTCGTCGTAGCTGACACGCTCATAACGCTTGGCCTCGGGATGCGTCCGCGGGTCGGCGTCGTACACGCCATCCACGCCATGCTTGGCCATGAGGATGACATCGGCGTGAATCTCCGCGGCCCGAAGCGCCGATGCGGTGTCGGTGCTGAAGTAGGGATTTCCCGTTCCCGCCGCGAAGATGACGACGCGGCCCTTCTCCAGGTGGCGGACCGCACGGCGACGGATGTACGGCTCGGCGACCTCCTTGATCTCGAGGGCCGTGAGCACTCGAGTCTGCAGCCCTTCTTTCTCGAGCGCGTCCTGGAGGGCCAGGGCGTTGATCGCGCTGGCCATCATGCCCATGTAGTCTGCGCTTGCGCGATCCAGGCCCTGCGCGGCTGCATTCATCCCGCGGATCACGTTGCCCCCGCCGATCACGATTCCGATCTGCGGTCCGAGCTCGTGGACCTCGCGGATCTCCGCAGCCATCTGACGCAGGATGCTCGTGCTGATGCCGAAGCCATTGTCGCCGGCGAGGCGCTCGCCGGAGAGCTTGAGAACGATCCGCCCAAAGGCCGCCTTCACGTAGGATTCGCCTCTCCCAGCTTGAAGCGCACAAAGCCTGTGATCTCGACCGCCGCCCCGAGCTTCTGGCTCGCATCGCGCAGCAGGCCGCCCACCGTTTGCTCCGGGTTCTTCACGAAGGGCTGCTCCACGAGGCAGACCTCCGCGTAGAACTTGTTGATCCGACCTTCCACGATCTTGTCCCAGAGCTTCTCGGGCTTGCCGCTCTGCTCGACCTGCGAGCGGAAGATCCGCCGCTCGTGCTCGAGCACATCGGCGGCGAGCCCCCCCCGTTCCACGGCCAAGGGGGAGGGGTCTGCCGCCGCGACGTGCATGGCGAGGTCCTTCGCGAGCGCTTCAAGGCCGGGACCCTTGGCCGCGCTGCGCAGGCCGATCAGCACGCCGAGCTTCCCACCCGCGTGCACATAGGCACCGATCACGCCTTCGCCTCCGAGAACGAGGCGCTCCACGCGGCGGAGCACCAGGTTTTCGCCGAGCTTCGCGACCGCAGCCGCGATCCGATCGCGGACCTTCTCGCCACCGACCTGCGCCTCGAGCAAGAGCTCGGCGCGTTCGAGCTTGGGATCCACGGCGGCCGCCTGCGCGAGCTGTGTGACGAGCTTCTGAAAGTCGTCGGTCTTCGCGACGAAATCGGTCTCGCAGGCAAGCTCGACCAGGGCTCCGGCGCCTGCCTTCACGGCGAGAGCCACCGAGCCCTCGCTCGTGGCGCGCCCCTCGCGCTTTACGGCCTTGGCCAGGCCGCGCTCCCGCAAGAGCTCCCCGGCCTTGGCCACCTCACCGCCCGCGTCGCTAAGAGCGCGCTTGCAGTCCATCATGCCCGCGCCCGTCTGGTCTCGCAGGGCCTTCACGTCCGCTGCCGAAATCTCGGCCACCCGACCCTCCTCGCTCTACGCTCTTTGTACTGCTTCGCCCAAGCCTTTGGGAATTTGGTCGTAAGACGCGCGCGCCGTCCGTGCCTAGGCGGTCCCAGCCCCGTCGCCTGCGTCCTCCGGCGGGCCCGCCGGCTCCCCGCCTCCGCCGCTGCGTCCCCGTCCACCGCCCCGAGGGCCGCCCGCGGAATGCGTGCCGCCGCGTCCCCGGCGCGGGGGGTGCTTGATCTCCACCACCACGCGACCGGTCGAGGGCGCCACCACCTCTCGCTCGGGGCCCCGCCCCGCCTCGTGGGCACCCTCCGCCAGGAGGCGCTCCTGGTGGACCCGCGCCCCTTCGAGGCACGCGTCCGCAACCCGCGCACAATAAAGCTGGATGGCGCGGATGGCGTCATCGTTGCCGGGGACGACGAAGTCGATGCCCTCGGGGCTGCAGTTGGTGTCCACCACCGCAACGATCGGGATCCCGAGGCGCCTCGCCTCTGAGATAGCGATGTGTTCGACCGAAACGTCAATCACGAAGAGCGCGTCGGGAAGCCGGGACATCTCCTGTATCCCTTCAAGAGAACGCCGGTACTTCTCGACTTCACGCTGCATGTGGGCACGGTCTCGCTTCGAGATTTCCGCGGCCTTAGCTTCGTCCTCTACGACCGTCTTCAGCTCCTTGAAGCGCTCGACGGACTTTTTCACCGTCCGGAAGTTCGTGAGCATGCCTCCCAGCCAGCGGTTGTTGACGTAGTACTGCCCGGAGCGTTGGGCTTCGAGCTGGATGGCGGGCGCAGCTTGGCGTTTTGTGCCGACCAACAGGACCTTTCCTCCCGCGGCCGTCGTATCCCGAAGAAATTCAAGGCTCTCCTCGAATTGGGCGAGAGTTTGGTCGAGATCGAGAATGTGAATCCCCTGGCGCTCGCCGTAGATGTATTCCTTCATCCGCGGGTTCCAGCGCCGGGTCTGGTGGCCGAAGTGCACGCCGGCCTCAAGCAGGGATCGCAGGGACAAGCTGCGGTCGTCGAGCAACGCAGCCGCTCCGGCCTGGGGGCCGGGGGTGGTCTCGGACATCAAGGGCTCCTTCGCGGTTTGGCCTCCGCTCCGGCCGATACTCCCGAAGTCAGCCTGCGGGTCGCGGATCCAAATCCGAGCTCCGCGGGCCGACACCGCACGGGCGGTCCGGAACGTGTGAAGTGGCGAGGGGATAGCAGAGAGCAGGCCGAAGCACTAGCCGCTCAGGTGCGGTACTCGGCGTTAATGCGGACGTAGTCGTAGGAGAGGTCGCAGGTCCAGACGAGGGCTTCCCCTCGGCCCGCGGCGAGCTCGACCTCCACCAAGACCTCCTTCCCGCGGAGCCTCTCCTGGGCGCGTCGCCGCGCCGCGGGTCCCGCCGAGGTGCCTCGGTGGAAGACGCGCACGCCCGCCAGGGATACCTCGGTCCGGGGGAGATTGAGCCGAACCTCGGCAGCCCCCACGGTTTGAAGAATCCGCCCCCAATTGGCGTCGCCTCCGAAGAGCGCGGTCTTTACCAATACCGAGTTTGCAATGCGCTTGGCGGCGCGTGTGGCCTCCTCTGAATTGCGGGCGCCCCGAACCCGCACGGTTACGAGCTTCGTCGCACCCTCGCCGTCGCGGGCGATGGCCTTGGCGAGCTCCTGGCAGACCTCACGCAGCGCAGCACCAAAGGCCCGTGCGCCCGGGCTCGAGGCGGCGCGCAGAAGCGGATTCTCGGCCATGCCGTTCGCGAGAAGGAGCGCGGTGTCGCTCGTCGACCCCTCGCCGTCAACGGTTACGCGGTTGAAGCTCTCGTTGGCAGCGCTGCGCAGCAAGCGGCGCAAGTAGGGCGGCGAAACCGCCGCATCGGTCAAGAGGAAGGCGAGCATGGTGGCCATGTTCGGCTCGATCATGCCCGATCCCTTCGCGATGCCCGCCACGCTCACCGTCCGACCGCCTACCCGTGTGCGTGTGGCGACGAGCTTCGCGACGGTGTCGGTGGTCATGATGGCTGCGGCGGCATCGCCGAGTCCGTGCCGCCCAAGCGCCAGGCCCGCCCGCACGACGCCTCTTTTCAGCTTGGCCATCGGCAGCGGCTCGCCGATCACACCGGTCGAAGCGATGAAGATCTCTTCCTCGGCACAGCCGAGAACGCGCGCGGCCAGGACGCCCATTTCGCGCGCATCGCGCAGCCCACGGGCTCCCATGGCGACATTGGAACAGCCGCTGTTTGCGACAATCGCGCGGCCGCGACCCGAACGAATGCGGGCACGGTTGATCGTGACCGGTGCGCCGACCACGCTCGAGCAGGTGAAGACGCCGGCCGCGGCGGCCGGCACGTCGCTCGCCAGGAGGGCGAGGTCGAGGCCTCGTTCCTTGATGCCGCAGCGGACTCCACTCGCACGGAATCCGGGAACCGCTACGCCGCTCCGTGACACTTTTTGTATTTCCGACCGCTGCCGCAGGGACAAGGTTCGTTTCGGCCCACCTTGGGAACGGGGCCGCTGCGCGCGCCTTGGGACAGCGCCGAAGCGCCCGGGGCACGGTGCGGAGCCACCGGCGGGCGGCGCTCCAGAACGCTGCCGGAAGGGGCTTGGGGCCCGGCGGCGTCCGGCTGCGGGGTAGCGACCGCGGGCGCACTCTCGAGCTGGGGTTCTCGGATCACCACCTTGAAGACTCTTTCGAGCACGAGCGAATCCACCCGATCGTCGAGTTCCGCGAAGAGCTCGTAACCCTCGCGCTGGTATTCCACCTTGGGATCGCGCTGGGCGTAGCCTCGTAGGCCGATGCCTTCGCGCAGGCCGTCCATGCTGAGCAAGTGGTCCTTCCACTGCTTGTCGAGAGTGTCGAGCAGGATGCCCTTTTCGAGCTCACGGAAGCGCGGGTAGCCGAGGGCAGCATACTTCTCTGCCACCTCGTCCCAGTGGCTTTCCTTCTCCGCCAGGAAGGTCTTCAAGCGGTCGAGGATGAGATGGCCGGTGCGGTCGCGATCGCCGCTCGTGATCGCCTCTGAGAAATCCGGGTCGCGCGGATCAAACTTGACACCGAAGAGCGTCTCCAGGGCCTGGACGAGTGCCTCGATCTGCTCCG
>DAIOWK010000288.1:0-4968 GCA_036758525.1 Myxococcota bacterium | reverse complement strand
GGTCGCGCTGCTGCGATTCGAGCCGACGTCTCCTAGCCGCGGGTTGCTCGCCCCCCCGGCCTGGGCTAAACCCCCGCTGTTGCTGGGGTCGGCCGCCAACGCCGCCCCCCGGCCCCCCCTTAGGACGCACCGGTTTTAAGCGAGGACGCCATGGCTCAGATCTGCGACGTCTGCGGCAAGCGCCCGTCCACGGGCCACAACGTCAGCCACTCCAACCGCAAGTCGCCGCGTCGATGGAACCTGAACCTGAAGGTGACACGCGCGCTCGTGAACGGTGCCGCCAAGCGGATCCGGGTCTGCACGCGCTGCATTCGCTCAGGCCGCGTGACAAAGGTCGCCTGACGCCGGGCCCGAAAGAAATCCCTTCGTCGCAGCGCTCCACCTTCGCGCTCTTCTCTCGCCTGCTCCGCTTCGCGCGCCCTTACGTCGGAGTGATTGCGCTCGCCCTGGCCTGCTCGCTCGCCTTTTCCGGCGCGCGAAACCTGCGCAACTATCTCATCAAACCGCTTCTTAACGAGGTGCTCGTACCCGCCCAGAGCTCCGCCTTGCCGTCGATCGGGTCCTCGATCTGGCCGTCCTTTTTCAGCGGCGGCGCGAAGAAGCTGCAAATCGCGCGCGCCGCACCGGCCTCGCCCGAGGAGGCGGAGGCCCGCGCTCGCCTGCAACAGAAGGTGCAAGGCCAGCTGCTCAAGATAGCTCTCGTAGGCCTGGTGCTGGTTCTGATCGTACCGATCGTGGAATTCGGGAAGAACTATCTGATTGAATACACGCTCGGCCGAATCCTCGTGGACATCCAGGCGACCGTCTGCAGCAAGCTCCTCACGCTTCCCCTTGGATTCCATCACGACACGACCCGGGGCGACACCATCTCTCGGACGCTGAACGACGTCGGGCGGGCGCACCGCTCTCTGGACGTTCTGTTCACGGACGTCATCCAATCCATCCTCGCCATCCTGGTCGGCGGGGCGATGCTGATCTCGATCTCCTGGCAACTCACATTGGTGTGTCTCGTGGTGCTGCCTCCGGTGCTGGTCATCGGCGGCGTCTACGGCGGTCGCATCCGCAAGAGGTCGCGGCGCCGCCAAGAGCGCATGGGGGGTGTGACGCAGCGGCTGCTCGAGATCCTCGCCGGAATCAAAGTGATCAAGGCGTTCCGTGCGGAGCGCGACGAGGAGCAATCGTTCCGACGAGAGAATCTGCATCTGTTCAAGTCGACGATGCGCGTCGTGCGAAACCGGGTCACTGCCAAGGCGCTGATGGAGGCGCTGAACAACGGCTTTGCGGTGGGGCTCATGCTGGTGGGGACGCTCCTCGTGGCGCACGGCTTGTGGGGACTCACCGTCGGCGATCTCGCGGCATTCTTGTTCGTGATGCAGGCGGCCTACGCACCCACCAAGGACCTCTCGAAGGGATGGACGGATCTCATGGATGCGTCGTCCTCCGCCGAGCGGTTCTTCGAGCTCATCGATGCGCCTTCGGAGACCCCGGATCCGACGGACGCCGTGCAGATCGATGGCGTTCATCACGGCATTCGCTTTTCCAAGCTCTCCTTCTCCTACGGCCGAGAGCCTGTGCTTCAGGACTTCTCCCTCGAGGTCAAGGCGGGTGAAGTGGTCGCGATCGTGGGCCGGACGGGGGCGGGCAAGACCACCCTCGCCGACCTCTTGCTGCGGTTCTACGACCCGGGCTCGGGGTCGATCGAAATCGATGGCGTCGACCTCCGACGCATCTCCCGCGACTCGTTGCTCCAACACATTGCGGTGGTGACGCAGGAACCGTTCCTGTTCGCGGGTACGATCCGCGACAACATCCGTTACGGGCGTCGCGATGCATCCGATGAGGACGTGCTTGCCGCCGCGCGCGTCGCGCACGTCGACGAATTCGTCGAAGGACTGCCGGATGGTTATGACACCCAGGTCGGTGAGGTGGGCGTAAAGCTCTCGGGCGGCCAGCGCCAACGCGTGACGATCGCGCGCGCGATTCTCCGCAACCCCGCGATCCTGATTTTCGACGAGGCCACGAGCTCGCTCGATGCGAAAAGCGAACGCTACGTCCAAGAGGCCATCGAAGCGCTGCTGGGCGGACGGACGGTTTTCGTGATCGCGCACCGACTCTCGACGGTCCGCCACGCCGACAAAATCGTCGTGCTCGAAAGCGGGACGGTGTCTCGTGTCGGCACGCACGAGGAGCTCATGGGGTCGGACAATCTCTACCGCGAACTCGTGGGACTTCAGACGCGCCAGGAATAGCCGCAGCCGGCGGGTGCGGCTCACGAAGACGGCGAAGCCGGGCCGAGCAACAGCAAGTCGTCGTCCAGCGGGCGCGGCCACTCGAGCACGATCTTCGCTCCCTCGGGCATCCCCCGCTGCTTGAGCCGCAGGCGCTGCACCATGAGGTAGGCACCGCGGTCCGCGTACTCGGCCATGAAGCGCGAGGCCGATCCCGAGTCGACAAACTGGGGCACCACGTCGCGGCGAAGCACCCAGTTTGCGGCGAAGTCGATGCCGCCGTAGTCGGCGAGCGGCGCGTCGCCGACGAGCTGCCCCACGCGCTCGACAAAGCTGCGCGTCTCAAGGCTGGGTTCGAGGGCGGGCGCGAGCGCGCGGGCGCGGAACAGGGCATACGCGACCATCACAAGCGCAAGACCCAGGCCTCGGCGCTCGATGGTTGCGCCGCGGAGCATCTCGATCGAGCCGACCAAGCCAGCGATTGCGAAGGCTCCCGCGAGGGCGAGCAGACGTCCTTGAGTCAGGAGGGCAACCCTCCAGAACTCGACCCACCACTGCTTGCCCTGGATTGAGTCCGGCAGGAGCGCGGTCGGATCTTCGCCCGCAAAGGCGGCGATCGCACCCGCGAGCACAAGCACGGAACCCAGTACGCCTACCATTCCCCCGACCACGAGGAGGGGCTCCGTGAGCCACCAGCGCAGCCGCAACGGGCTTTGCGCGCTGGCGGGGCGGCGGCACAAGTCTGCAAAGAGTCGCCCCACGAGGAGAGCCCCTCCTGGAAAGAGCGGCAGCAGATAGAGCTGGCGCTTGGCCGGAAAAAACGAGAGCAGGACGTACGAGCCCACGAGCCACGCGAGCGGCAGAGCGTCTTCTCGTCTCACGGGACGCCGAAGGGGCCAGGGAAGCGCGGCGAACGCCGCTGGCAGGAACACCGTCCAGGGCAGGAACCGGGTTGGATACACGTGCGCATACATCGTCCAAGGCTGCACGTGGTCGACCTGCCCGAGCGGGTGTCCCACGGCATGGTGGAAGACGATGATCTCGAGATAGCCGGCTCCGGCATGCAGTCCGGCGGCGAGCAGCCAGAGCCCCGCGGGCGCAAGCGCAAGTGCGAGGGCCAAGGCCCAGGCTGGCGATGCGAGAGTTCGCGTGCGGCCCTCCAGGACCCGCGAAAGCACGACCGCGACCGCGGGGATGGCGAGCGCGATCGGGCCCTTCACCAGCACTCCAAATCCGGCAGAGAGGCAGCCCAGCGCAAAAAAGATCTTGGCGCGAGAGCCGGCGTTCGCGGACTCTTCGTCGCCCCGCACATAGAGATAGACCGCGAGGGTTGTGAAACCCGTGAGGAAGGCGTCGAGGTTCGCACGCCCCGTGAGGATGAAGAACATGGACGAGGTCGCGAGCACCACCACAGCGGCCAAACCACCGGCTTCCCCGTAGAAGCGGCGACCGATACCGAAGGTTGCGAGCAGCGCGATCGTCGAACCCAGCACCGAGGGCAGGAAGGAAGCAAGGGGGAGTTCTACACCGAGCCGCTGGGCGATCGCCGCTGCCCAAAAGAAGCCGGGCGGCTTGTCGCTGTACACGCGGTCATTGAGCCGCGGCACAAGCCAGTCACCTCCGGGTGAGGCCATCACGCGGCTTACCTCCGTGTAGCGGTGCTCGTCGATGTGCACGCAGTCAGTACCGCTCGCCATGGCAAAGCAGAATGCCAGTGTGGCTGCGACGACACCCGCGGTTCGCCAGCCCTGCATGCCGGCCCCCTACTCCCCTAATCCGGATGACCGGGGCGCAGCGTCACGGGGAAGCAGCGCACACCGAGTTCGGTCTCAAGCCGTGCGGCAAGCAGGCGGCGCTCCTCGGGTCCGCGTGCGACAAGCTGCGCGCAGCCATCGCCCTGCGATCCCACGCCCTTGCCACCGAAACCGAGTTCCCGAAGCGCAGCGTGGGCAAGAGTCGCGTGGAGCCGAGGCGCTCGCAGTTCCGGGCACGCCGGACTGACGGAGGAGTCGAAGAGCGCCTGCGCCTCGATCATGAGTTCGCCAAGGGCTCGTGCGTCGCCTGCGCGGACGATCGACCGTGCCCGGCTCAGAAGCTCCGCGTTTCGGGGGCCGAGCGCCTCACGCACGGCGGCCGCGCGTGGGCCGGAGGTCCTCGGAAAACATGCGTTCAAATCCTTGAGGATCCGGCGCGTGTCCTTGGCCTGGCACAGGTCGACGATCAGCAAGAAGAACGTCGCGCCCGGCTCGAGCGGTTCCAGTTCGAACTTGGGGCCATCGAACTGAACGAACATCGGTCTTTGGCCGAACGCACAGACCTGATCCATGCGTCCACACTCGGAGCCCGAGCGACGCTCGCCCGCGTAGGCCAACTCCATCTCTTCGGGTGCAGCCAAGCCCAGGCCATAGACCCGGTTGAAGGCGCGGGCCACGAGCACGCAAAGCGCCGCAGAACTCGCGAGGCCCCTGCCCATGGGCAGGTCTCCACGCAGCCATAGGCGCAATCCCTTCACCGGATGACGAAGGCTGACCTCTGCAGCCACCCCAGCGGCATAGCTGAAGAAATCCCCACGGCGGGCCGCGGCATCAAGGGCGCCCTGGCGTGCAGGAAGACACAGCGGTCCGGCACGGCTTCCATCCGGGAGATCGCTCACGATCTCAAATGTGTCGATGGCCCCCTCGGCACGGGCGTAGAGCCCCTGATCCGTTCCGGCGACAAGACAATAGCCCCGTGTGATGGA
>DAIOWK010000287.1:0-4970 GCA_036758525.1 Myxococcota bacterium | reverse complement strand
CAGGATGACCTGGTCGATATTCGACTGCTCAAACTTGCGGAGCTTCCGCCGCAGGGTCTCGGGCGACCCCACGAGCCCTGAGCGTCGCTGCTGCTTGCCCGAGTCCGACTCCTTCCAGCCCTGATATTCCTGCCAAAGATTCACGGAGCCCGGCTCGACCGGCCCGTGCTTGCTGTAGAAGCGCAGTGCGAACTGGAAGAAGGTCCAGCCGTCCGCCTTGCGCAGCGCCTCCTCATCCGTCTGCGCGCACATGAAGCCGCTCACCAGGGCGATATTCGGGTTCGTCTGATAGTCCGCGAGCTTCTCGAGGCGCTTTACGAAGGCGTTGTAATAGGTGTTGACCCAAGCGTGCGCTGCCTCGGCCGAGACAAACTGGAAGCCCAGGGCGCCCATGCCGCGCCGCCCCGCCATCGCGATCGTCTCGAGCTGCGAGCAGGCCACCCAAATCGGCGGATGAGGCTTCTGAAAGGGCTTCGGAAGGACGTTGCGCAAGGGGAAGTCGAAGTACTCGCCGTGATACTCCCAGGCCTGGCTCGTGAACATGGGAATCACCGCGCGCACCGCGTCTTCCCACACCGCGCGCTTATCCCGGAAGCGCCGGCTAAAGGGATGAAGCTCGGTAATGCTCGAGCCTTCGCCGATCCCAAACTCGACGCGCCCGTGGCTCAGTAGATCGAGCGTGCTCACGCGCTCGGCGACGCGCGCGGGATGGTTCGTCGTGAGCTGGATGATCCCGTGGGCGAGGCGGATCTGCTTCGTGCGTTGGCTCGCCGCGGCGAGAAAGACCTCGGGCGCCGACGAATGGGAGTACTCCTCCAGGAAGTGATGCTCGACCTCCCAGGCGAAGTCGTAGCCGAGCCGGTCGGCCAGCTCGACTTGTGCGAGCGAATTGTTGAGGAGCTCGTACTCGCTCTTCTCCCGCCAGGGCCTCGGCAGCTGATGCTCGTAGAAGATGCCGAACTTCATCGCGGTCTCCCTTTCCAGATGTCTTGTGATGCCCTCTTCAGCCCGCAGGCTCACGGGCATCGGCAGGGCCGCCCATACCATTGGGCTCGAGCCCCGCGAGCGCGCGCAAGGTCCCGCGGAAGAGCTCATGTGCCGACTCGCGGCCCAAACTTGAGTCGAAGAGTGTATTCGTGTCGAAGCCGACGAGAATCGCGTGCATGAGCCAAGCCGCCTTGCGCGGCGTAAGCTCGTTCGCAGGCTTCGCCCGCTCGAAGAATGCCTCGAGGTACTTCCTCCACGCGGTCGCGTGCTCTGCCTTGATCTCACGAAGGCGCGGATCATGGACCGCCAGGCCCGAGAGCTCCTGGAGCACTCCGAGAAACGCGGTATTCAGCTGGCCCTCGCCGAAGCAGTAGCTCGCAATCGCATCTGCGAGCGCCGAGGTGTCGGGCTCAACGAGGTCGGGAAAGCCCCCAACAATCTGTTCGCACAGGCCCAATGCGTAGTACTCGAGAATGGCGGCCCGATCATTGAAGTAGTAGCCGACGTGGCTCGGCGACATACCCGCCCGGTCGGCAATATCCTTCAAGCTCGTATTCGCGTAGCCCTGCTTGCTGATGCAGTGGTAAAGCGCTTTTGCAATCAGGGTCCGGCGGTTGGTGCGATCCTGTGCAGTCCGTGCCACCGAGGGGCCTCTCGTCTCGTGAGGGTGACGAGAAGTTTGTATATCATACAAACAAAGGAAAACACAAGCGGGTTGCAAAGCGTACATTGAACTCGCCCGCTCCTCTCTCGCTTCCTTTCGATTCGGCCGGGGCGTAGCGCAAGGGAATCGAGAGCTTCTTCGGCACCGCGGGGATGGTCTCGGCCGAGATGTCCGGTATCGCCTAAGCAGTTCGCTGTGAGAGAAGCCGAGCGGACAGAAACCTCAGTCCTCCCCCTGCGCGAGATCGTCGAGGAGGTCGTACTTTCGACGCAGTAGCTTCGAGACCGCGGTGCGCCACCGCTCTGCGCTCTCCTCCGCGGCGGCAGCGCGCTGCGCCCGAAGCTCCGCCGGCACGGGACTCATCCGACCGATGAGACCCTGATATGCCTGGTCGATCATGCAGGCGAGGACGCTCAATCCCTGCAAGACGGAGTCGAGCTTCCGTGCCTGGAGCGCGTGTTCCTCGATCATGCGCACGATCGGGTGGGAGAGGGGAGAGCGCGGCCGTACTTCGTCGGGTGCGGAAGGACTCTCGGTCGCGGGGCCGCTCCTGATCGCAGGAATGAGTTCATCCTTCAGCGCAAAGTACTCGCGCATCGCCTCGCGGACGGCCTTCGACGCTGACCCTCCGCGCGCCGCGGTCTCGAGAAGGATCCGCTCGTAGAGCGCTGCATCGAGCCAGACACGAAGCTCGATGCGAGCGGCGCGGCGGGTTGTCGCCTTCGCGATCTTCGGCCCTTCGCCTCTCATTTAAGAAGGTCCTCAGTGTCCGGGAGATGGCTCAAGGGAGGATGGGTCGATCCATTCGCTCTCGCGAAATGGTTGGACGTGCCGTCGCGCTCCTGAGGTGCCGTCGTGGCCGGCTCCTCATGTGCGGCCCGACTGCCTGTTAAGTGCTTCGCATTCTCTGCTGCATCGGAGTGACTGCGCTCGGCCTCTCTCGCGATCCGATCGGATACTGCCGGTGCTGGAATGCGTGCTCGTTCAAGGAGCCGGCGATCCTCGTAGTAGCGGACCTTCTCCGCATAGATCGGCCTGTGACCCGCGCGGAAAACGAGCGTCGCATTCTCCGGGAGGCGCAGGACCTCATCGGGTGTAAGAAGTGGCCTTGGACTCTCCTCCTCCGAGGCCATCACGTGGGAAAGCCAAGGCGAGAGCCTGTGACCGGAGTACATGCGGCGGCTCCGGTGCACGGTCATGGTGCCCGCCATGTCGGAAAGGAGGCGTCCCGTCTCGATCCGATTGGGGGCGAAGGCCACGCGGATCCCGCAGTTCGAGACGATGCTCTCGTTGCGTCCGTAAGTTGCATAGAGCTGCGAAAGGTCCTGGACGATGAGGAAGGCCTGCACGCCGTAGCCGGCCAGGAAGGCGAGCTGCGTCTCGAAGAATTCAAGGCGTCCTAGGGACGGGAACTCGTCCATCAGGAAAAGAAGACGGTGGCGCGTGTTCGACACCGCTCGTCCGCCCTCGAAGTGGAGCGACTCCGTGAGCCTGCGGCCCATCTGCTGGATCAGGAGGCGAACGAGGGGCCGGGTTCGCGAGAGATCCGAGGGCGGGACAGTGAGATAGCAGCTCACCGGCTGTTCTTGCTGCACGAGATCCGTGATCCTGAAATCGCAGGCCGACGTGTTCTCCGCCACGACCTCGTCGCGGAAAAGAGAGAGGCACTTCACGGCCGAGGAGATGACGCTCGAGCGTTCGTTCTCGGATTTGTTCATCACCGCCCGCGCAGCGCCGGCAACGACAGGATGGGTCTTCGTGAGCTCGCCAGTCGACCGATCCATCCAGCCGTGTTCGCCCGCCGGGTCGTGCTCGGTATCGACCATCTCGTTCAGCACGTTGGCGATGGGCCTTGTGGGATGAGAGAGGAGATCGAGGCAGCCGCGGAGGGATTTCTCTCTCCCCACGTAGAGGACGTGGAGGATGGTACCCACGAGGAGCTCTTCAGCCGTGAGATCCCAGTGGTCCTTGGCCCCGCGGCCATCGGGATCGACCAGCATGTCCGCCACATTCTGGGCGTCGCGGACTTCGTTGGGACCGAGGCGGATCTCGAGGAGGGGATTGAAGCGGGCTGCGCTCCCGTCCTTAGAGGTTGGATCAAAGCGCAGACAGAGGCTCCCGAGCGCCTCCTTTCTCCAGCCCGAGGAGAGCGCCCAGTTCTCGCCCTTGATGTCATGGACGAGGACGCTCCCGGGCCAGGTGAGAAGTGTCGGGAGCACCCAGCCCACACCCTTCCCCGAGCGAGAGGGGGCGAAGCCCAGCACGTGCTGAGGGCCTTCGTAGCGGAGATAGACGGGACGCCTGCTTCGCTCTGGATCGCGCCAACGGGCGAGAAAGAGGCCCTTGGGATGCAGTAGATCCGCACGCTTCACCTCGTCCGCACTCGCCCACTTCGCCGAGCCATGGCTATCGCTTTGCCCACCCAGGTGCTTCGCCTGTCGCGAGGAAACGAGCATGGCAACGAGGACGGTTGCGTGGGCGGGGATCGCGATCAGCCAGTGGCCGGTCCGAAAGACCGCTGCCACGCGCGGGTTCCTTCCGAACCGCCAGTCCCAGAGAAAGAACGCCCATGGCGCGTAGAGGAGCCCCACGGAGAGAGCGAGGGCAAGAACTCCGATCGCGGCGAAGAGAAGCGACGCCCAGCGCAGTCCCGGCCACCAAAGGACGGCAAGGGCCAGGCCGGCGGCCGCGATCGCCGCGAGCAATGAGAGAGCTCGCAGGGGAGGGGAGAGGGCGAGCCAGGGGGTACCGAGTGCCGGCGCGAAGTCGAGATGCCAAGCGGTCCACTGCGTGGTCGCCCAGAGAGCGACGAGTATCAGGAGAAACGCAGCGCCAATCGACCGGGTGTAGATCCCCGAGGCAGATTGGGGCGCGGCCTGGGGAAGGCGATAAAGAGCAGGCGAACTCGGCACGGTGTCTCCACACGGCGTGGAACACCGGCCATCCCGGGGATATGCAAGGTAACGCGTCTCGCTATTTCGTGGAAGCCCTCCCGGCGTCCGATTCGCATTCGGCTCCGCGCGGCTTCAGTGCCCGCGACTCAAGTCGCGCTTTCGTTCCTGCTCGAGATCGTCGAGTTGCCAGGCGAGAACCCACTGCCGCTCGCCAGGAATCGCTTGAGTCACCGCGCGGGCATGGATTTCCTGGCCGACCTGCAACCGCCGATTTGCTGCAGGTACTGCCGTGAGTGTCGGATCCGTGTGCAGGACGACGTACGCTCTTCCCTCCGTATCCGAAGCCATCGCGACGACCCGGCCTTGATAGGCGCGACCCGGCTCAAGCTTCGCGTGGGCCACGGGCCCGCCATGGATGCGCTCGA
>DAIOWK010000286.1:0-4972 GCA_036758525.1 Myxococcota bacterium | reverse complement strand
TCGGCGATTCGCAACGGGAGGTCCGCCGGGACCTCCCGTTGTCGTTTCGTGCTCCCGTCACGTCTTCGTGGCAAACCCCCTGGTGCGAGTCCTGATGCGGCCCATGATGCCCGCGGTGATCCAGCTCGCGGCTTGACCCCCGCCCTGGACTCATATCCATCCTCTGGTATGGTGATGAAGGCAGCACCCCTATGCATGTTTGCATAGGCAGGGTCTGTGCCCCGAGACGGGGGCACAGACATGGTTTCCAGTCCCGGCACACCGCTTAGCGCGCTGAAGATCGAGCGCCACCTCCACAACAAACGGCTTATCGACGTCCAGATTGCGACCGGGGTCGACGCCAGCCGCATCTCAAAGCTTGAGCGCGGCGCCAAGCCGTTCCGCGGCGAGCTTGAGAAGCTCGAGGGTTACTACCGACGCCTGCGACGTGCTCGGGTCGCTGCCACCACTCCGGCAGAGCGCGTCCCGGCGTGAGGCCCGCCGCCCCTAAGGCTCCCGCCGATCCGAAGCTGCGCGCGGCCATCGACCACATCGCGGTTTGCATCGCGCGTGCGGTGGTCCGTGACCTCGCGGCCGAGGATCGCGAAGAGCACGCGCTCGACCTCGGCACACCGATCGACGCCGAGCTGCAATTCGATCTCCACCACACCCCGCCGAGTCGCCTCGTGGGCTCAGACGCGTGGAATGGCAGCAACCTCGAGCGGCGTCTCGGCTGGTACATCGACCTCGTGAACGCAGCGCTCAAAAGCCCGCTCGAGGTCGTGTCGAGCGCGCGGAGGCCCCACATGCTGGGCAGATAGGAAAAGGCCCGAGGTGTGCCGCCTCGGGCCTCGAACGATCAACAACGCACCTTACGCAGGAGATCGATGCAGTGAAAAACCTATCACCCCGCCAATTGGCCGCAAGCCACGCCACGGCCCTCCCCGCCGAGGTCGCAGCTGCAGCGTCCCCGGCCGCGAGGATCGGCGCGGCGCTTGGCGGAACACGGATGAGCAGCGGCGAGTGGTCCTGCCCTTGCCCCACGCACGACGACGCTCGGCCGAGCTTCACTGTGCGCGATCGTGATGACGGCCGCGGAGTTCTCGTGCACTGCCACGCGGGCTGCACGCAGGCGGAGCTGCTTGCGGAGCTGCGCAGGATCGGACTTTGGGATCACGGCCCGCCGCGCAAGCCCAAGCCCCGAGACCCCGAGGAAGAGCGGCGCAAGATCAGGTGGGCACAGAAGATCTGGAAGGACTCCGGGCCCGCCCGGCAGCTCTCGCCGCCGCTCTACGCCCCCTCGACCTGGAAGCCGACGGATACGCCCGTCGTGGTGTACCTGAAGGGACGCGGCATCCGGATTCCCCCGCCCGAGAGCCTGCGCTTCCATCGCGGCCTCTACCACGCGGATACCAAGCAGCGTTGGCCCGCCATGATCGCAGTGGTGATGGACCCGATCACGCAAGCATTCCGCGGAGTCCACCGCACGTATCTACAGCGCGACGGCCGGGGCAGGCTCGAGCACGACGCGAAAAAGATGCTCGGGCCGTGCAGCGGCGGAGTGGTCAAGCTCGCGGCGCCGATCCCCGGCAAGCCGCTCATGATCGGCGAAGGAATCGAGACTTGCCTTAGCGCAATGCAGCTCTTCAAACGGCCCGCGTGGGCGGTGCTCGCGGCGGGCTTCTTTGCGCACCTCGAGCTGCCCGCCGAGATCGACGCTCTCGAGATTCTCGTGGATCGCGATGACGACGGCGTTGGCGAAGAGAAATGCCGGGAGGCCGCTGCGCGATGGGTGAGCGAGGGGCGGACCGTAGAGCTGCGCCTGCCGCCGAACGGGCAGGATTTCAACGACTACCTACTACAGCGGCGGAGGAAGCCATGACAGCGGAGAGCGCAACGAAAGAGCGGGTCAAAGAAGACCCGCGGGTTACGGCCTTCAAGAAAACCGCGATGGAGCTGGGCTTCGCCGCGCACGTAGCGGGCCTCCTGCAGCTGCGCCGACGCGGTACCCCCGAGGAGCTTGAGGAGCATCTCCGCAAGCTCGAGGGCGATCCCGAGAAGGTAAAGGCGCTGCGCGCGGCGCTCGACACGCTGCCGCCCCCCGCGCTCCCGGACAAATATTTCTTCGACCTCACCAAGAAGGGCAGTTGGAAGCTCAACGTGGAGCGCCTCGGGACTTACCTGAAGGAGGACGGCCATCTCTGCATCGGCGTCGACAATCGGCTGTATCGGTATGATGCGGGTGTGTACAGAGGCGACGGGGAGCGGTGGGTCAAAGTCCGCTGTCGGGAGCTTCTGAAAGATGACTGGCGGCGGGCGCACACCGCAGAAGCCCAAGAGTGGCTATCCGCACACTACCCGAAGCTGCCGGAAGTGCCTCCGGTGGATACGTTCAACTTGCCGAACGGTCTCTTGCGCTGGAAAACCAAAAAGCTTTTGGAGCACACACCGGACTTCCTCAGCTCCGTGCGAATCCCCGTCGACTGGAATCCGACTGCGACGTGTCCCCAGATCCTCGAGTGGATGCAAAAGATGCTCCCCGAAGATGCAATCGATTACGTCTTTGAGCTGCTCGGGTATTGCCTCTATCCCGGAAATCCGCTGCGCGTCGCCGTCCTCTTGCTTGGGCGGGGGCGCAATGGAAAGTCCGAGCTTCTGCGGCTCTTCCGATTGCTCTGCGGAGCAGCGAACGTGAGCGCAGAGCCGCTGCAGACGCTCGCCGAGAATCGCTTCTCCGCGGCCGAGCTGTATGGGAAGGTCGCAAACGTTTGCGGCGACCTCGATGCGCGTGCCGTACAGCAGTCCGAGACCTTCAAGATTCTGACGGGCGGCGGTGATGTCCTCCGGGCAGAACGAAAGCGCAAAGACCCTTTCAATTTTGTGCCCTTCGCACTCCCGATCTTCTCGGCGAATGAGGCACCCATCTCACGGGATCAAACGGATGCGTGGTTCGACCGGTGGCACATCATTCCGATGAATATCCGAATTTCCCAGGGCAAGACGCGGCTTAACATCATGACGACGCTCGCCACGCCCGGGGAGCTGCAAGGCGTGCTCGCGCACGCAGTCGAGGGACTCCGCCGACTCATGAAGCGCGGGCACTTCAATCTCCCCGCCTCCGTGCTCGAGGCCAACAACAAGTACCGCGAGACTCTCGACTCGGCGCAGGGCTGGATCAAGAGTGGACTCGTCCACTTCGATCCAAAGGCCTTCAGCCCCCGCACTCCGTTGTACAGAGACTATCGGCAATGGTGCGACGGCGAGGGCCGACTCCCCATCTCATCCGCGAAGTTTTACGAACGCCTCGAGTCCGATTGGCCCAAGAAGATTAGGCCCACGAAGCAGGCAGGCGTCCGAGGATTCCTGGGCATTGCCACGAGGAATACGAGAGCGGCAAGCGCAATGGCGAGCGCAACGAGGCAGCTCCCGCCCAAGGTGCGAGAAACCGTGGAGCAGCTCGCAAACGCGGACGCGGAGGCTGCAGGTGTGTAAATACTATGGGGCAGGTTGGGGCATGGTTTTCCACTTCCCTTCAAGGACAACCAAAGAGGTCATTTAAGATGGAAGAGGAAAACCATGCCCCAACCTGCCCCACCATAAAAACACAATTGTGGCAGTACTGCGGCTCTGCGGTGCGCCGCCCTGGGCCCACACGCATCTGACACGCACGCTCGAGCGCAACGCCGCGATTCAATTGGGAACACAAGCTGCTGTATACAATTGCCGCATCTTGTGTTACAATTCCGACACCCCCGAAACGAAGCCGACCCCCGCTCGGGCCGAGTTTTGGAGGTGTGCACCGTGATCGTCGCTGCGCCTGCCTTGAACGCGCATATCCGCACCTCGGCGTGCGTCGTACTGCTCCCTGCCCACGCTCTCGGGGCAAGCTCGCACGCTCTCTCGCCTTTTCGCTGTGCTGGGGTGCTTACTCGGCTTAACCCCATTCTAGGTGTCGCATGAGGGAGCCTAAGCCTGCGCCCTTCGGCTCTGAGCTGCACCGAGAGCGCCAGAGCGCCAGTGCGAAGCGTGCCCACAAGATCACGCGCGACGCGAGCCTGATCCGCCTACGGGATCTCCAGCTCTTCGGCAAGCCTCAGTTCTACGCCAACCGCAAGATGCAGCCGCTCATCGCTGCGGCCGAGGTCGAGTACGGCGAGATCCTTAACGCGCTGGGCGGCCCCGAGGAGTGCACACCTCAACAACGTGCCCTCGTGCAGGACTTCTGCAGCTGCGGCATCGCGCTCCGGGCCCTCGTTCGCTTCATGGTTCAAAACGCCCCCGAGGTCGGCTCGCTCGGCGATGTGGCGTCGCGTATCGGCTCGCTCTCGAGCGCTCGGCGCGGTCTCATCGCCTTGCTTGGCTTGCAGCGGTACCAGAAGGACGCGATCGACCCGCGTCGACCGATCGAAGTCGTTTTCGGCGATTCGGACACCGAGGCGACACCGTGAGCGCGTCTCGAAACTCAATCCTTTCGCGACTGCGGGCGCTGTGGTCATCCCTCCGGGTGCGGCTCGCAGGCGCTCGAGGATGCGCTCTGCGGGGCGATCGTCTTAATAGTTCCCCGGGAACCATTAAGACTTTAGCGACACGCCCGAGCGATCACGTCTTTGGACGTGCCCAGCTCGAGGGCGATGGCGCGGAAGCTCCGCCCCTCGGCCCGCAGCTCCCGCAGGCGATGCCGATCGACCTGCGCCCTGGGTCGCCCGCAGTGCACTCCTCGCCGCTGTGCAGCAGCTCGGCCCGCGGCGCTGCGCTCGGCGATCAGGTCGCGCTCAAACTCCGCGATGCTGCCCAAGACGTTAAACAAGAGCCTGCCTGCGGGGCAGGACGTGTCGATGCTTTGGTCGAGCACCACGAGGTCAATCTTCAGCGCCTCCAGCTCGGCCGCGATCGTCGTGAGATCTCTCACGCTGCGGGCGAGCCGATCCAACTTCGTCACCGCGACCACGTCGACGCGGTGCGCCCGGGCGTCTCGCAAGAGCTGATCGAGCGC
>DAIOWK010000285.1:0-4974 GCA_036758525.1 Myxococcota bacterium | reverse complement strand
GGATCCTCGCCGAGAGCGGCGTCGGCAAGCCGGCGGGAAGGCGCCTCGACTTCCTTCTCCAAGAGCTCGGGCGGGAGGCAAACACCGTCGGTTCCAAGGGGAGCGACGCACCCGTGGCACACCTCGTGGTCGAGCTCAAAACCGAACTTGAGCGGGTGCGCGAGCAGGTGCAGAACGTCGAGTGAAAGGCCCCGAGCATGCCGGGATCGATTGAAATCGTAGGAGCCGAAGGTGTGGGGCGCGGCCCCGGGCGGCGAAAGCCCGGGCTGCCCGAAGCCAGGCTCCCGCGTGGTCCTGCCGAACAGCCGAGCCTCCATCCCGCGCTCCGCATGCTGAACGTCGGTTACGGAAATCTCGTGGTCACCTCCCGTGTGATCGCCGTTGTATCCCCCCAATCCTCACCGATGCGCAGACTCCGAGAGGAGGCGTCGAACCGGGGCAAGCTCGTCGATGCGACCCAGGGCCGGCGCACGCGCTCGATCCTCGTGACGGACAGCGATCACGTGATCCTCTCTGCCCTGAACCCCGAGACGATTGCAGCGCGCCTTGCGCCGGAGGACGGCGAAGGGAGCGGGGCTCCGGAGTGACGCCGCAGGCCAGAGCGGCGAGTCGCGAGCCCAAAGCCCGCGCCGTGGGCTCCGGAGCGCAAACGCGCGCTCTCTGCCGGGAAGGGATTCCGTTCGTGGTCTCGGCACCCTCGGGTACCGGGAAAACGACCGTGTGTCGCTCTGTCGTGGCCCGCGACGCAGAGATTGTGCTCTCGATCTCCCACACGACCCGAGCACCGCGCCCTCGCGAACGAGATGGCGTCGACTACTTCTTCGTGTCGCGCGAGGCATTCGAGGAACTGGTGGCGCAGGGTGCCTTCCTCGAGCACGCCGAGTACCGCGGCAATCTCTACGGTACGAGCTGGTCGGCGATCGAGAATCCGCGGGCTCACGGTCGCGACCTCCTGCTCGAGATCGACACCGCGGGTGCGAGACAGGTGCGCACTCGGCTCCAGGCGGCACGCCTCATCTTCCTCTTGCCGCCCTCGCTCGCCGTCCTGGAGCGAAGGCTCCGGGCCCGTCAGACCGATAGCGAGGAGGTCATCCGGCAACGTCTCGCGATCGCGAAGGACGAGATCGCGGCGGCGCCGTGGTACGACTACGCCGTCGTCAACGATGACCTCGAGCACGCGATCTCGAATGTGCTTGAAATCGTGCGCGCTGAGCGGAGCGGTGAAACGGCCGCGCTGCGGGCTCGGTTTGAGCCTCGCGCAAGCCTCCGCTAGGCTCGCAAGAGGTCGATCCGAAAGGGGAATCCGCCCCGGATGCTGCGGTTCAACGACGTCGCCGACAAGGTGCTCGAGTTCAATCCGAACAGCGACCTGTCGCTGCTCAAGCGCGCATACGTCTACTCCGCGAAGGTCCACGAAGGGCAAGAGCGCCTGTCCGGCGAGCCGTACCTCGTCCATCCCGTCGATGTGGCCGGCATCCTCGCCGACATGCGGCTCGACGAGGTCACGGTGGCGACGGGTCTGCTGCATGACACGCTCGAGGACACGCTCACGACCTCCGACGAACTGCGTCGCCTGTTTGGAGAGGAGGTGGCCTTCCTGGTCGAGGGCTTGACCAAGATTGCCAAGATTGAGTTCACCTCCGCGCGCGAGCGGCAGGCCGAGAACTTCCGAAAGATGCTGCTCGCGATGTCCAAGGACATCCGCATTCTGCTCATCAAACTCGCCGACCGCCTGCACAACATGCGCACATTGCGCTTCATGAAGGAGGAATCGCGCGCCCGCGTCGCCCAGGAGACGCTCGACATCTACGCTCCGCTTGCACACCGGCTCGGCATCCATTGGATGAAGCAAGAGCTCGAAGACCTCGCCTTCCGCTCACTCAACCCGGCGGCTGCCGAAGAACTCGAACGACAGCTCGCGAGCAGTCGCAAAGCTCGCGAGCGCTATGTCGAGGAGGTGATCGGCGTCCTCTCCGCAAAGCTCGCGCAGGTCACCCTTCACGCGGAGGTCACAGGCCGCCTGAAAGAGTTGGCGTCCATCCACGCCAAGATGCAGAGCCACGGAGTCTCGCTCGATCAGATCTACGACGTGATTGCCTTCCGCGTGATCATCGACGGGCCGAAGGAGTCCGTCTACAGCGCTCTCGGTGTGGTGCATGGAACCTGGACTCCAGTGCCGGGTCGCTTTAAGGACTATGTCGCGCTCCCGAAGCCCAACGGCTACCAGTCACTCCATACGACGGTGATCGGCCCCTACGGCGAGCGCATGGAGGTGCAGATCCGCACGGCGGACATGCACCGCAACGCGGAGTTCGGCATCGCAGCACACTGGAAGTACAAGGAGGGGCAGCTCGACGGCGACGACGGTGAAACCCGGAAGTTCGCATGGCTGCGGCAACTCCTCGAGTGGCAGCGAGAACTCTCAGATCCTCACGAGTTCCTGGATACCGTAAAGGTCGACCTCTTCCCCGATGAGGTCTTCGTGTTTACGCCGAAGGGGGAGGTGATCAACCTTCCCAAGGGCGCAACACCCGTCGACTTCGCCTACGCCATCCACAGCGAGGTGGGTGCGCACTGCAATGGCGCCAAGGTGAATGGGAAGATGGTGCCCCTCCGCCACGTCCTGGCGGACGGCGACACGGTGGAGATTCTGACCAGCCCTCAACAGCAACCGCGCAAGGACTGGCTGGAGTTCGTCGTCTCCGGCCGCGCCCGAAGCAAGATCCGCCACGCGATTCGAGCGGCCGAGCAGGTGCGAAGCCGCGATCTTGGACGCGAGATGCTGGAGCGCGAGCTTCGGCGCGCGGGGCTTTCCATCGCTCGGCTGATCGAGAGCGGGGATATGGCGGAGGTGGCCCGCCTCGAGAGCCAAAGCTCCGTCGACGACCTGTGTTCTGCCGTGGGCTACGGACGGATCGCGCCGAGCCAAGTCCTCCATCGGCTTTCGCCGGGGGAGGCGCCGCGGCTCCCGGCGCCCGAGCCCGCCGCGCCGAAGCGCCGGGGGCTGTTCCGGCGCGCGGTGGCGCCCGCGAGCCCGACCGGTGTGCGGGTCTCCGGTCTCAACGACGTGCTCGTCCGCTTTGCCGCCTGTTGCGCACCCCTGCCCGGCGATGAGGTCGTCGGTTTCGTGACGCGGGGCCGCGGCGTCACCGTGCATACGCGGGATTGCAGCAAGGTGTTTGCCCTCGATCCAGACCGGCGGATCGAGGTGCAGTGGGACAACGAGGTCGCCGCACCTCGACGAGTCAAGATGCGGGTGGTGTCAGTCGATCGGCCGGGGATCCTTGCGACCATCACCAAGTCGATTTCCTCCGCGGGCATCAACATCGACGCCGCGCGCGTCGCAACGACCCAGGAGGGCAAGGCGATCTCCAGCTTCGACGTCTGGGTGTCAGACGTGCGTACCCTGAACGCGGTGATGAAGGAGATCGGTCGGGTGAAGGGCGTTCTCAGCGTCGAACGCGTACGCAGTTGACGAGACAGGCCGCGAGCCTTTGCCCCACCAGCGGGAACGCAGAGCGAAATCTCGCCCGATGGAACGGCTTCGTCCCTAGGTGTGCGCGCGACGACCCCCCCCGCGTCCCCGGGGACACGGGCCGGTGAAGATCCTCCAAGTCACCAGTGACTGGAAGTGGACTGGACCCGCCGAGCCCATGCTGCGCCTGGCGCTCGCGCTGCGCGACCGAGGGCACGAAGTGGCACTCGCTGCCCCCGAGCCGCTCCGCCCTTCGGGACGATCCCTGGTGAGCGAGGCGCGCGCGGCGGGACTCGCTCCGAGCCTCGCCTTTGCACCTGGCCGGGGTCTTGCGCTCCCGCGCGACGCGCGTGATGCCCTCGCCCTGCGCAGATTTGTGGCTGCCCACGGCGTGGAGGTTGTCCACGCATGGCACACGCGAGATCACCTGCTCGCAGTCGCGGCGACCGCGGGTCGGCGCAAGCAGACCGCCATCGTGCGCAGCCTACGCACTGCCGACCCGCCTTCTGCAGCTCCGTGGACACGCTGGCTCCTGGGTCCAGCGACCGATGCGCTCGTGTGCGTGTCTCCCGGAAGCGCGGAACGTTGGCGACCCCTGCGCGGCGCGCGGCCGATCTTTGGCGTCTTTGGTGCCGTGGACCCGACCCGCTTTCACTCTGCTCCCGGGGACCCTGCGGTTCGCGAGTCGCTCGGGCTCAAGCCCGAGCATCGCGTCGTCGGCATCGTCGCGCGCGTCCAGCCTCACCGGCGCTTCGATCTCGTGCTGAAAGCCGCGCTCGAGCTCTTCCGCGTGGATCGGGCAGCGCGCCTGATTGTGATCGGGCGCGGCACGCGCCATGCCGAGCTCGTCCAAGAACCGGCCATTCGCCTCGGTATCGCGGACCGTGTGGTCTTCGCCGGGTATCGTACCGAGGACTACGCGGAGATCTTACGAACGATCGACGTGTTTACGATGCTCGTCCCGGGCTCCGACGGGACCTGCCGAGCGCTTCTGGAGGCCGCTGCGTGTGGTGTGCCTGCCGTCGTTTCGCCCCGGGGCGCGCTCCCCGAGCTCGTCGTACACGGCGTGACGGGCCTTGTCGTCCCTGAGACGAGCAACGCCCTGGCTGAGGCCTGGGGCGCACTGTTGCAGGACTCGGAGCGCCGGGCGGCCCTTGGGAAGGCCGCCGCCGAGCGCGCGCAACGCCTGTTCGTGCCCGAGCGCTTCGCCGCGGAGATCGAGGCCATCTACGCTGCAGCGCTCCGCGGACCTAGCTGAGCATCGAGGGATCAGCGCAAGGCCATGCCGGAACAGGTTTGCCTCGACCTGCAGAGCAGGGTGGAAGCAGGGATCGTCCTCCCGCGCGTTCTTGCGGGCTGGAAGAGGGATCCCCGTGCGGATCACGCTTCGTCAAGACGCGAGGCGGCTCTTCCATGAGCGCCGTTCCGGAGATCTTCGTCCCCGGGCGCCTCTGCCTCTTCGGAGAGCATTCCGATTGGGCCGCGGGCTACCGTGCGAG
>DAIOWK010000284.1:0-4976 GCA_036758525.1 Myxococcota bacterium | reverse complement strand
CGCAAAGACGCTCGCCCGCATCATGAACGTGATCGGAGACCCGGTCGACGAGCGCGGACCGATCGGCGCCACCGAGAGCTACCCCATCCACCGGCCCGCACCGCTCTTCGTGGACCAGGCCACCTCGGTTGAGGCCTTCGAGACCGGGATCAAGGTGGTGGATCTCATCGCTCCCTACCCGAAGGGCGGGAAGATCGGACTGTTTGGTGGCGCTGGCGTCGGCAAAACGGTCGTCATCCTCGAGCTCATCAACAACATCGCCAAGCAGCACGGAGGCTACTCGGTGTTCGGCGGCGTCGGTGAGCGAACGCGCGAGGGTAACGATCTCTGGCACGAGATGGCCGACGCCAAGCTCGCCGATGGCACGACCGTGCTCCAGAAGTGCGCCCTCGTGTACGGCCAGATGAACGAGCCCCCCGGCGCCCGCGCGCGCGTCGGCCTCTCTGCACTCACGGTCGCGGAGTACTTCCGCGACGAGGAGGGCAAGGACGTGCTGCTCTTCATCGACAACATCTTCCGCTTCACGCAGGCCGGCTCCGAGGTGTCCGCTCTGCTCGGCCGGATTCCGTCGGCCGTGGGCTACCAACCGACCCTTGCAACGGACATGGGCGAGCTCCAGGAGCGCATCACGTCGACCAAACGTGGCTCCATCACCTCGGTGCAGGCGATCTACGTGCCCGCGGACGACTTGACGGATCCGGCACCGGCGACGGCGTTCTCGCACCTGGATGCCACGACTGTGCTCTCGCGGCAGATTGCGGAACTTGGCATCTACCCCGCGGTGGATCCCCTTGACTCCACGAGCCGAATTCTCGACCCGCAGGTCGTGGGCGAGGAACACTACCGGGTGGCCCGCTCCGTTCAGCAGCTGCTCCAGAAGTACAAGGACCTCCAGGACATCATTGCCATCCTCGGGATGGACGAGCTCTCGGAGGATGACAAGCTCACCGTGGCGCGGGCGCGAAAGCTGCGGAACTTCCTTTCGCAGCCCTTCCATGTGGCGGAGCAATTCACGGGAACTCCGGGCAAGTACCTGAAGCTCGAGGACACAATCCGAGGTTTCCGGGAGATCCTCGAGGGCAAGCACGATGAGCTTCCCGAGCAAGCCTTCTACATGGTGGGCACGATCGAAGAAGCGGTGGAGAAGGCCAAGCGCCTGACCTAGCGAGGTATTGTGTCGCTCGAGCTCGTGATCGTGACGCCTGACGGCGAAGTATTCCGCGGGCCGGTTGAATCGGTACTGCTTCCCGGTGCGGAGGGCGACTTCATGGTGCTCGAGGGGCACGAGCGCTTTCTCTCCCCGCTGCGGATCGGCGAGGTGGAGATACGACGCCACGGGGACCCCGCCCTTTTTGCTGCGCTCTCTGGCGGCTTCGCAGAGGTGAACAGCAACGAGATCGTGGTGACAGCGGACGCCTGTGAACTCGCCTCAAACATCGACCTCGCGCGGGCCGAGGCCGCCCGTGAGCGCGCGGAGCGGGAGCTTGCTGCCGCAGAGCGAGTGCACCATGAAGAGGCAGTCGTGCGGGTCGCGGGAGCCTCCCTCCAGCGTGCCATTGTTCGAATCGCCGTGGCAAAGCGCACGTAGGCATTGGGGAGGGAGAGGCGAGGTTACGCGGAGGAGCGCCGCCCGCCGACCGGGGTGGCCTTCAAGCGCGCCTTGCCGCCTTCGACCACCACCCGAAAGCGCACGTCTTCGCAGCCATACTGTTTGCGGATCGCGTCGGCCTGTCCTGTGAGGACCTTGTCCATGCGCTCCCGGGTGAGGCTGCGCGTGTCCTCCCCCGTGTTTCGACACGCGGCCAGGTACTCTTCGTAGACCCCTTTGAAGTTCGGCATGACGTCGGCGGCGGAGGGCGGAGGCGCGGCGGAGCGAGCTCCTCCCTTCCCCGAGCGAATTTTGTCATGCAGATTGGCCTTGAAGATGTGGCGGCTGTAGGTGCCTTCCTCAATCTGACGCAGCACCTGATCCCACTGGCGACGCAGTGCAAAGTATCGTGCGCACAGGCTGTTGAAGCGGAAGCGCAGCGCGGTGTTCTGAATCGGGGTGTTCTGGTAGATCGTGAAGAGCTTCTGCACCTCACTGCGTCCCTGGGCCGGCTCCCGCGGCCGAGAGCCGAGGAAGTACTGCTCGTAGTCGAGCTTCAGCTGTTTGAGCTTAGTCTCCAGGGCCTGGAGATCGTCCTCAAAGGGCACGCGGTGTCCGCCTCCTCACCGCTCCGTTAAATCGGTGCCCCAGGGCGCTCTCTTGAGGCCAGGGTTCTGGGGTCTGCCTCCGGTAGACTGGGTGCGTATGACGCGCCTTTTGCTGATGAATGCGCGCCTCTTCGATCCGGAGCTGCACACTCCTTGCGAGGGCGCGCTTCTCGTGGAAGAGGACCGGATCGTCGGTCGCCCGAGCCCACAGGAGACCGCGTCAATCGACGCGGAGCGCATCGACTTGGGGGGCGCCTCGCTTGCTCCCGGGCTCCTGGACCTGCATTTCCACGGCGCGCTGCCGTTCGCGGGAAGCCATGATGCACTCTCCTGCCTCGAGCGGGCGAGCGCGTCCCTCGTGCGTCATGGCACCACGGGCTTTCTTCCGACCACCGTGGCACTACCCGGCGCCGAGCTCCAGAGCCTGCTCTCGACCCTCGCGCCGGCGGTTGCCCAGGGTTCATGGCCCGGGGCGGAGCCCGTCGGGATCCATCTCGAAGGTCCGTGGATCGCGCGAGGCGCAGCCGGAGCGCAACCCGCCGGAGCCATCCGGCCCGCGGATCCAAGAGAGGTGGACGAGGTGATTGGGCAAGGCGCGGGCACGATCCGCATGGTGACGCTCGCTCCCGAGGTGCCCGGCGCGGGAGCGCTGCTGGCCGCGCTCTCACGCGCCAGGATCGTCGCGGCGCTGGGTCACTCCCTGGCGAGCCAAGAGGAGATTGTGGCCGCAATCCACGCAGGCCTTTGTCACGTGACGCATCTTTTTAACGCGATGGGGCCCGTGCACCACCGAGATCTCGGAGTCGCGGGGGTTGCCCTCACGGAGGACCGTCTCTCCTGCGATTTGATCTGCGATGGTGTGCACGTCCACCCCGCGATGGTGCGGCTTGCGGTGCGAGCGAAGGGCGAGCGCCTCATGCTGATTACCGATCAGATCGATCCGCCGCTGGGAAGCCTCTCTTCCTTTGGCTCGGGGGAGATTCGGGACGACGGGAGAGCCCTCCGCCTGCCGAGCGGTCGCCTGGCCGGAAGCCGCCTCTTCCTCGACCAAGCCTTGGAGAACGCACAGGCCTTCGGTGCCCTCTCGCTCCATGAGGCGATTGCGGCGACAACCCTTCGACCGGCGCGTCTTCTCGGGATCGAATCGGAGCGCGGAACACTCCGTGTTGGCGCTCGCGCAGACTTCTTTGTGTTTGGGCCGGATGTGAAGGTGCGTGAAACCTGGATCGGGGGCCGCTGTATCTATGCCGTGGTCTAGAACGCGAGCTGGAAGCGGGTCAGGAACGCGTCCTCGGACCCCATGTCTCCCCCTTTGGAGGCACCTCCCTGGAATAGGGTGCGCTCGTAGTTGAACTGCATCTTCAGGTTGCGGTTGATGTACCAGTTGAGCCCGACGGTCGCGCTCCGCGCGCGCCTCGCGGAGCTGCTGGGATTCGCAAACAAGGGGAAGAGATCGCTGTCGAGGGTGATCTCGTGGTAGCGCGCGGCGATCTCCCACGCACCGAATCCGTCTCCGTGGAGGGTGAGGGGCGAGCGCGGGATGACGCCATCGTAGGAGGCGTTCTCTCCCGTGAGCACCCAGCTCGTAGACACCTGCCACGCCCAGTCCACTTCGTCGACATTCAACGTGGGCCCGCGGGTCAGCCTCTCGTATTGCTCCACGTACTCGGCCATGAGTCCAAACGGTCCGTAGTAGAAGTAGGCCTGGGGCGCGATTCGATCCTGCGGACCATCTCCCATCACGGTCGAGGGGAGGCCCTTCACCACAGCTGGGGTGTAGGTAAAGAAGGTGTCCATGGCGGAGGTCGTAAACTTCAGGTTGGCGAGCGACTGGTCTTGCCGTCCGTAGGTTCCGGCGACTCCCAAGCCGAAGCCTCTGAGGAACGTGGGACCCCACTCGAGGAAGGGCTGGGCAAAGACGCGCCCTACGATCTCCTTGGAATTCGAGGTGGCGGTATCCCCGTTGTTGACCGAAGTGTTGTCCGGAGCTCCGTTGAAGACACCGAACTGATACGTCAGGTACCCTCCCCCCGCCGGAGCGGACACGTTCTTGGCCTCGCCGAGGATCCCCCAGAGTTGGACGCCCAGATCGCGGTTCGGCAGGAGCTGCGTCGGGTATGCTCGTTCGAGGAACATGAGATTCCGCGGCGATTGCAAGCGCTCGAGGCCAGTGGGCGGCTTAAACTTTCCGAGCTCGACCATGGCCGCCTGGAAATAGTGGACGTTGGTAAAGGCATCGAAGAGCGTGGCAGTCCCTCCCGCGAAGTCGGGCATGATCTTGAAGTCGATGTAGTTTAGGAGCGTGCCCTCGAAGATGGGACGGATGCGCCGGAAGGCGAAGGTATTGGAATTTGTGTCGCTTTCCTTCCCGGCAACGGCGCGGAAGTCAAACTGCGTGTAGCCACGGATGAAGAGGATGTTCTCTCGGTCCGGGGACATGATGAAGAAGCCCTCTGACCCCCCGCCATAGACCGGGGCATGCTTCGCCTTCTCCTCCTCCTCTTTCGCCTTCTCTTCCTCGGCCTTGTTCTTGGTAGCCATCTGGCTCTTGAGCTCCGAGAGCTCCTGTTCAAGGGCGTCGATGCGCTGTTTCACTTCCGAGTCGTCGGCAGGCGCCGGAGTGCTCCAGAGACCGGCGAGAAGCGCTCCCGCCACGAGAGCGTGCCGCAGCCGCACTCCTCCGCCTCGCTTGTCGTGCATACACATTCCTTCGTCGCCGGCCACTCGGCGCGAGGCTCGCGTGAGCAAGCGCCGTACCAACCGGAAGGGAACTCTCCGGA
>DAIOWK010000283.1:0-5009 GCA_036758525.1 Myxococcota bacterium | reverse complement strand
TGAGCTTCTGGTCCTGCGCTGCCATAGCAATGAGCAGTTCGTTTACCTGCACGCCAGCAGCGAACCCATGCGCACCACGGGGACCGAGCACTTCGGCCTCTCCGTCACGACGCCTGCCGAACTTACCGAGCTCTACGAGCGGGCACGCACCCAGCGGTCGAGCGATCCGCGTGTGGAACTCACAGAACGCAACGTCGACGACTTTCAAGTCGTCAAGCTCCACAGTTTCTACGTGCGCTACCGGCTCCCTCTCTCGATTGAGGTGCAATGCTTCGAATGGGCGCCGGGCTTCGGCCCGGACCGCACGCAGTGAGCGAATCGGTGAAGCGAGCAGGCTGGGCGGAGTGAACATGGCAACGCCAGAGCGCACGTGGGTACCCATCGAGCCCGGATTCTTCACGATTCCGAGCGATCGTACAGAGGCTCCCCGGCTGCTCGGCTCTCGCTGCGCAGCATGCGGTGAGGTTTTCTTCCCTAGGCGCCGTATCTGCGCCCGCTGCCTTGCGCGCGACACCGTGGACGTACTCCTCGGCCCGCGCGGCTCGCTCTATACCTTTACCTACGCTCACTTCCCGCTCTTCGGTTCACGGCGCGCCGACGCTGGAGGGTACGGCGTCGGTCAGGTCGATCTGCCCGATGGGCCGCGCGTACAGGCGGTGCTCTCCGGCGGCCCCGAGGAGTTTCGGATCGGAATGGAAATGGAGCTGGAGCTCGAGGTGCTGCGCGAAAACTCCAAGGGCGAGGAGGTCGTGATCTTCAGGTTTCGACCGGCGACGGAGCCGGGAGGTGCCAAGTGAAACTCCAGGATGTCGCCGTCATTGGAGTGGGGATGACCCGGTTCGGCGCCCACCGAGATCGCACACTCGTCGAGCTTGCGCGGGAGGCGGGGCTGCGCGCCCTCGACGACGCGGGCGTATCGTTCCGGGACGTGGGGGAGGCCTTCGTCGGCTATATGCAGGCATCTCCCATGACCGGCATCAAGATCATGAAGGAATTCGGTCTGACCGGCCTTCCGGTGAGTCACGTTGAGAATGCGTCAGCCACGGGTCTCATCGCGTTTCGTGAGGCCGCCCACGCCGTATCCAGTGGACGGTGTGACGTCGCGATGGCCCTCGGCTTCGAAAAAATGACGGAGCTTGCCTCGGGGAGCACACAAGGCCGAGGCGTGGGCCGTGACACCATCGATAGCGTGATCCTGCCGGCAGCGTACTTCGCACTCTGGGCGATGCGCCGGATCTACGAACGCGGCACCAAACCCGAGCACTTTGCTCGGATCGCCGCAAAGAATTGGAACGCGGGCGCACGCAACCCCTTTAGCCATCGACAAGCGGACCACCTGGTGACGATCGAGGAGGTGCTCGCCTCGCCCAAGGTTGCCGAGCCTCTCACGTCCATGATGAGCTGCCCGATCTCTGACGGTGCCGCATGCGCAATTCTTGCACGCAAAGACTTGGCTCGCCGACTCCGGCCGGGCCGTCCGCTTGTGGTGCCATTGTCGTCTTCGCTTCAGACCGAAACCTACACTCGAGGCCACACCTTCCTCGGCCCCGTCGTCGGACCACCGAGCATGACGCGGGACGCGGCGTTGCAAGCCTATGAGGAGGCGGGGCTCGGCCCGTCGGACGTAAACGTCGCGCTCGTGCACGACGCCTTCGCGAACGAGGAGCTTGAGTACTATGAGCTCCTCGGCTTCTGTCCACCCGGTGATGCAGAGAAGCTGCTCGAGGCCGGCGAAACCGAGCTGGGCGGCCGCATCCCCTTCAACACCGATGGCGGGCTGATCGCGCGCGGTCATCCCGGTGGCCCGACCGGTCTCGCACAGATCCACGAGCTGGCCCTCCAACTGCGGGGCGAGGCGGGTGTGCGCCAGGTCGAGGGCGCGCGGGTGGGCCTCGCACACCTCGTCGGCGGAGGGAGCGTGTGCACGGTGAACCTACTGCGTCGGGAGTGAAGCCCCGCCCGGCCGAAAGAGGGAGAGCGCAATGGCGATCCAGCCCGAGTTGATGGCGCAGGGTCTCGCGGTCACAAAGAAGCTCTGGGGAGAGAGGGCCGGAGGCAGCGAACTCCCGGCCCAAAAGCTCGCGCCCGAGTTCTTCGCACTCGTCGTGCAGTCCTGCTTCGGGATGTTCTGGTCGCGACCCGCGCTTGATCTGCGAAGCCGAAGCCTTTGCACCGTGGCGCAGCTTGCAGCACTCGGGCGCACCGACGAGTTAAAGGCGCACCTCGCGGGTGCGCTCAATCTCGGCATCAAGCGTGAGGAACTGATCGAGGTCCTCATGCAGACTTCCTGTTACGCGGGGATCCCCGCAGCAGTCTCGGCACTGAACGCGGCCACGGAAATCCTGAAGACGTAGGGTCGGCGCGGGGATTGGATCAGGCGGTGACGACACGGGCGATCCACCGGCGGTAGGGGGCCGGCGGCAGAAACGCAATCCACATCAGCACGGCCGCTGCGAGACCGAAAAGCGAGTTGCTGAGCGTGATCCAGTCAAACTCCTGCGGGGCGGAGCCGGTCACTAAGCTGAAGGCAATGGAGATCACGGAGCCCACACCCGCCGAGCCGATGCCAAGCCCCCAGAGCAAGAAGCGGTTGCTGACGAGGGGATCTGCGAGACCAATGCGGAGCCGCCGTCTCATGAGGGCGTAGTAGCGCAAAGACTCCCCCGAGCCCCATAGCAGAGAGCCCGTCATGACGATGGAGTAGAGGTGGAACCACACGTCCAGGTGCAAGGGCAGCGCAAAGCCGCCCGTCACGAGCCGTCCCACGAAGAAGACCGCAAAGAGCAGAGCCGCAACGCCCACGATCCCCTTCGCCCAGCGGTCACCGCGGCGGAACACCGTCCAGTTGAACACGTAGGCAGCGACTGCACCCACGGAGACGGCGAGTGTCGCCGCCGCCAGGAGGCACGACCCAGCGGAGGGGTGCCTCGGGCTGAGGAGGAGCGCGAAAATGGTACCCGCAAAACCCGCGGGTCCGATGCCGATGATGGCGATTCCAATCAGAAGTTCGGGCAGCTCGCGGTTTCGGTAGGCGAGCCAGACCAGGCGCAACCCGATCGCCAGGCTCGAGAGAAAGAAAGCACCGAACCCGATTGCGATGACGGCCTTCATCGGTCCCCCCCGGACGACCCTTTCGGCCTTCCGGAGCCTCCGATTTAGACCCGCGGCTGGACGGATCCCTCACGCAGGGGGGGGAGCTCGAGCCGGGTGGCTGCCTGCCGTTCGATCAGCTCGACGAGATCCGTCCAGTCGCGATCGCCGAGCCCCGCCCCAATCGCCGACACGAGGACCTGGCCGATCTGCGCGGCAACCGGGGTGGGGACCCCGTGCTCGCGCGCAAGGTCGAGGATGAGGCTCGCGTCCTTCGCCGCCAGCGCCAACGCGAACTGGGTCGGCCGGCCCCGTTGGTTCATGCCCTCGACCGCAAAGTTCGTAAAGAAGTTTCCCGCGCCCGCCGTGCGGATCACGTCCAGGGTGGTCCGCAGGTCGAGCCCCGCCTTCGCAGCGAGGGCGAGGGCCTCGAGCGAAGCCCACGTGGTCGAGAACGCGACGAGACTGTTGACGAGCTTTGCGACATTACCCTGGCCCAGCGGTCCCACGTGAAAGGATGCGCGCCCGAGCGTTGCGAGCACCCCGCGCGCGCGCTCCACGGCCTCGGGCTCACCGCCCAGCATGAAGACCAGCGCACGGGACTTCGCGCCGACGGCGCCGCCGCTCAGCGGTGCCTCGACAAGTCCACAGCCCGCGGCCGAGAGGCGCGCGCCAAGGGCCCGTACGGAAGCGGGCGCGTTGGTGGAGAGGTCGACGAGAAGGCGGCCGGGAGGCGCCCCGGCAATCCACTGTGTCGCTACCTCGTCCACCACGGTGGGCGTCGGCAGGGAGAGCAGGGTGATTTCGCTACGCCGCGCTACATCGCCTGGACCCGCGGTCGCGCTGGCACCCCCTGTGACAAGCGGTTCGCAGCGGGATTTGGCCGAGTCGAATACGCAGACCTCGTGGCCGTCCACGATGAGATTGGTAGCGATGGCGCTTCCGATGTTCCCGAGGCCGATCACACCGAGTTGCATCAGCAAGTCTCCCGGATCAGGTTCGCGCGGCGGCGAGCGCCGCGGCGTCTTTCTCAAGGTGGTAGAGCCGGATCGGATTGTCCCAGAGGGCCTTGCGCTTCGCGCTCGGAGACAGAGCCTCGAGATTCACGAAATCTCGAATGGCATGCGGAAAGCTTCCATCGCCGTGGGGATAGTCGCTTCCCAGCACGAGTACGTCGGTACCGAAAGCCTCCTCGACGTACCTCGCCGACCGCTCGTCGACCTCGCAGGAGACAAAGCATTGGCGGCGGAAGTACTCGCTCGGATTTTGCGATAGCCCCCCTGCCTCCCGCGATCCGTGGAATCCCTCGAAGTGTTCGTCCATGCGCTCGAGCCACCATGGCGCCCAGCCCGCAGATGCCTCGAGGAAGACGCAGCGCAGCTGTGGATGCCGTTCGAGGACGCCGCCCACGATAAGGTCCATGCACGCCCCCATCGTCTCCACGGCATGACAGATCATGTGGACTTTGAAGAGCTTGTCGTAGCGGTCGCGGCCAAACTGCGCGAGGTGAACGCCTGCACCCTCGTGGGTCGCGATTGGCACAGCCAAGCGCTCGACTTCGGCAAAGAATTCCTCGTGGTCGGGATGATCGATCGTGCGCCCGTTCACGGGATTCGGCCTCAAAAACACCGATTTCATCCCGAGCTCCTCCACCGCGTAACGGGCCTCTTCCGCGGCGATCTGTGGATCGTGGAGCGCGACCAGTGCGGCGCCCATGAGACGACGTGGATTATGGCTGCAAAAGTCGGCGAGCCACCGGTTGTAGGCGCGGCAGACCGCGCCCACGTAGCGCCGGGGCAGTGCGTTGGCGGATGCCACGAAGAGGCCACGCGAGGGATAGAGGACCATGATGTCGATCCCCTCCATGTCCATCGCCTCGATATGGCTTTGAGCGTCATAGCCGCGACGTGCCGCGTCCG
>DAIOWK010000282.1:0-5013 GCA_036758525.1 Myxococcota bacterium | reverse complement strand
CACGCACACCCAGAGATGGAGGAGCGCTTCGAGATACTCGAGGGGAAGGCTGCATTCCGGATTCGAGGCGAGGAAAGGACGGCGAGTGCAGGAGAGGTAGTGGTAGTCTCCGCGGGCACACCGCACCTCGCCTGGAACCCCTCCGACTGCCCTGTACGTCTCCGGATTACGATGACGCCCGCGCTTCGATGGGTGGAATTCACCGAACGACTGTTCGCCGGCGAAGATCCCGTGGTGCTGCTTCGTCAGTTCGCCCGAGAAGTGATCCTTGTGGCGCGCTGACGAATGCGATGCGCCTGTCTCTTTTCTAGGGAACTTCTCCTTCTTGAGATCGTTCCGCATTCCGACGCCGCCCAGCGCCAAGATGGAGCGACGGTCGGCCGCCTCAGCTCCCGATACGCACTGGGGGACGGGGGGTTAAGAGGCTCCGTGCATGCCCTTCCGCAAGCGCACGTTCGGTAAGGGCGCTGACAAACTGCGTTTTTGCCTCCGCGTATGCCTGGCGGGCGGAGAAATCGCTGGCACCGTGCTGTGACGCAAGCCGACGCTTGAGATCTTCGTACGCGCGTGCCGCTTCAGGGTGCTCGCGCAAATAGTCTCGAAACGCCAGAGTGCGGCGTTCTTCAACTCCGCCGGATTGAACGACATGCACATGGTGAGTATGTGGCCACGCGGCCGGCCGATGGAAGAAGGGGCAGAACGAATCGTCTGCATGAGGTACGTGGACGTACCCGAGGTGCGTGAGCTCCGCGGCATATGCCTCCATTGGATGGAGACGAAGCACGGAGATCTGAATGTCAATCACCGGCTTCGCCGCAAGACCGGGAATCGAGGTTGAGCCGTTGTGATCGATCCGTAGGGCAAAGCTGCCCAGCGCAGCGGCGAGCCGATCGCGCTCCGCCGAGAACATGCTCGGCCAGCCGGGATCGTATCGGACGATCTCTAGCTTTTCGCTCATTGTGGTCCGTGGCGCCCTCCAGCGGCCCGACGCTCGGTTGCACGGCCCCGCCTACCTGATTGGGCAGCGGGCGGCGCCACACCCACGACGACGTCCACCTGAAGCCGGCGTCTCGATTGCAGCCGGGTCGCAGCTTGCGATGCCCAGTCCGCCAGAAACCTCAACTCGGTCCTGCTGAAGCCGGTTTTAGAAGGCGATTTTGGCCGATGGGAGACTCTTCGGCGACCCGCCTCGGTCGCTTGCCGTGGACCTAGGCCCCCCAGCGCAGGGTTGCCGACCCGTCGATTCTTACGGATTGAAGAGGTGGCGGTGGATCGGGGCGCGGCTACGGCCTCTCCCCGTGTTGCGAGCACCGAGATCGATGGAAGGTCGCCTTAAGGTGCAGGGCCAGCGCTCCGAATCTAGGAGTATGGCTGGAATCAAGGGTACGGCCATCGAGTCACTCGTCGCCGACGTGAATCGGGTCGTTCAAGAGGGTCGAATCCGACCCGACGAGCTCGAGGCGTGCCTGCAACAAGAAGATCTCGCGATTCTGGGGCAGAAAATCCTAGCTGCACTCTGGTACCCGATGGGGACCTACGAACGGCTGACCCAGCTCCTGCTGCGAGTAGAGGGACGTAGCGAGATGGAGTACGTGATCGAGCGCGGGAGAAGTGCCGCCGCACGGCTGCGCGATACCGGAATCTATGGCCAGCTCGCGCGCAATCGCAACGAACTCGGCGACCGCATCGGTCGCATCATGGTGACGCTCGGGCCCGCGATGTACCAGGACACGCAGTGGGACTTCCACTACGAGTCTTCGGCTAGTACGACCGACTTTCGCATCGAGGTGCGCGTGCCCCCCGAGTTTCCCGACTTGGCGCGCTATGCCGCGCAAGGCTTCATCGAGTACCTCTCGAACCTCGACCGCGATTTTCCGATCGGGGTCTCGAGCGAGCGCGCCTCCCCACGCTTGCTCGTGTTCCGTGCCGCACCTTCGCGGTTGAGTCAAGCGAAAAGGTGGCGCCGCTGAGTAGACTCTCGCTGCGAGCAGGAACATAGCCTTCCAATGCGGGCAATCAGGGAGCGGGCCAAAGGCTCGTTGCCCTTCGGCGACCTCTCCCTGCCTTGACGAAGGATCTGTCGCTTTCGATGTCATCTTTCAGCCTTCAAGCGACCAACGACCCATTCGCCCCCTCCGGTCAGGGCGGCTTCCTGCTACAAAGGGCGGCCAGGAGACCCGGCCATGTCCATGGAGAGTCGAGTCTGCTTCGAGCCGCGTGGGGGTGAGCGCTGGCGCGACCCCTTCCCGATGTACCAGGCGTTGCGCGACCACGATCCCGTCCACCACGTGGCTGACAACGGCGAGGGTCGGGACTACTGGGTGCTCTCGCGCTTCGCTCACGTGCTCGATGCTGCGGTGGATGCCAGCGCTTTCTCGTCGGCTTCGGGGCTCACCTTCTCATACGGCGAGATGGAGCGGCTCGGCCTCGAGGCACCCATCGTGATGATGGACCCGCCCGACCACACCGCGCTGCGCAAGCTCATCATCAAGCGAGTGACCCCCCAACAGGTAGAGGTGCTCGCGCCCATCGTGCGCGAGTTCGTGGTGGCGCGGCTGGAGACGCTGAGAGAGCGCGGCGAGGGCTGTGTGGTGACCGAGCTCTTCCGCCCGCTGGCGAGCTTCGTGGTGGCGCACTTCTTGGGCGTCCCGCCCGCCGACCGCGCTCGCTTCGGCCGCTGGACCGACGCGATCGTCAGTGCCAGCGCCGGCGGCAACGTGCTTAGCGCCGGTGAAGCCGTGGGGGAGATGTTCGCCTACTTCGCTGGCCTGATCGCTCGGCGCCGCGATGAGCCGGCCGACGACATGCTCTCGGCTCTGGTCCACGGCCGCCTGCGCACCGGCGAGGACGTCTCCCCCGCCAAGATGCTGGGCGTCGCCTTCACTATGGTGACCGGAGGGAACGACACCGTCATGGGTCTCCTCGGCGGCGCATTCGAGCTGCTGACCCGGCACCGGGAGCAGCGGAGGCTCCTGCTTGAAGACCCGAGCCGCATCGCGAACGCGATTGAAGAGTTCCTGCGTCTGACCTCGCCCGTGCAGGGTCTTGCGCGCACGGCCACCCGCGACCTCACGCTCGAAGGGAAGACGATTCCGCAGGGCCGCAAGGTCATGCTGCTCTACGCATCGGCCAATCGCGACCAGCGCGAGTTCGGCCCGGATGCGGGGGCGTGCGACGTCACGCGGAAGATCCGCCGCCACCTGAGCTTTAGCTACGGTCCGCACCACTGCTTAGGCGCTGCGCCGGCGCGCCTGCAGGCGCGCGTGGTGCTGGAGGAGGTATTGGCCCGCTGCCCGAACTTCGCGGTGGACGCCGAGGCGGCGCGCTACGCGCCCGGGCCCTTCGTGCGGCGCTTTGAGCACTTGCCCTTCCGCTGGAGTGAGGTCGGCTAGAGCCCCTGCGCCCGTCACGGGCAGCGTTCGTCGCCTTGGCCGATCACGGTCCCCGGCGGCACTGGGACGAGTGTGTGACTCCGTCCATGCAGCGACAGCAAGGGCTAGAGCCCCCCTTGCAGGGCCGAAAGAGGAGCGATCAGAGTCGCCGATCTCCGCGTGAGAATGAGAGAGGCGCGCTCCGAAGCCGAGGTAACCTCTGGACCATGGAGAGCTGGCTCGCTGTACCGGACGTGCCGCTTGCGGCTGAAGGGCCCACGACCGCGACCTTCCTGGCGCTCGGAATAGTCGACCTGCGCAAGGCCGCTCGGTGGCTTTATGAGCTTCCGTATGGAAGGAACAGCGAACGATCGAATTGGCGTCTCGTCCCGATCGAGCGACGGGGGACGTGCAGCACCAAGCACGCACTGCTCGCGAGCCTTGCCTCGGAGCAACGCGTACCGCTGCTCTTGACGCTGGGCCTCTACGAAATGTGCGAGGCGAACACGCCGGGCGTAGGCGCGACGCTGGCGCGCTACCACCTCGTCGCCCTACCGGAGGCCCATTGCTACGTCCGATTTGAGGAAACAAGGATTGACGTCACTCGCGCCGGCATCCTGCCTGCTGCGCCGATCTCATTCCAATACGAAGAGAGCATCGAACCCGACCAGATTGGCGAGTACAAGGTCGAGATGCATCGCCGCTTCCTGCGGTCATGGGTGGAACGACACAATCCGCCTCACTCACTCCCCTGGGAAGAAGCGTGGCGGGTCCGGGAGGCCTGCATCGCGGCACTCGGAAGTCGTTGGGACCGTGATTCCCACTCGGGATCAGGAGCTTTGGCCCCGTTTTACAATGACCGCCCGATCCTGCACTCTCACTTCCTCGCAGCGAAGCTCGACGAAGCCCGCTTCGCGGGCCAGGCTCGAGACAGCGGGCCAGTCGCGGTGAAATGGCTGGCGTAGCCGTGCCGTCTCGATGCGTGGCGTTCCGTCTTCAAGGATCAGATAGACCTGGTGCCGGTCGATCCAGGTGTCGCCGCGCTCGCGCGCGACCAGGTGTGCCACGCTTCTCGTAGATGTCGAACGGCAGTGTCCGAGGGCAGCCGCTGCCTGCATCTTCAGAGCTGCTCGTCCCCTAGAGGGCCGCTAATGCGTAGACTCCGTGTTCTCATAGGAGAGGGAGATGCCGCAAGAAACCTCGGAACAACGGATCACGCGCCTCAACGAGTTTGCCCGGTCTCGCCATCCAGGGCTGGTGGGCGTTCGTGTGATTGCCTGCGAACCCGATAGAGTCGTGGGGCGCCTTGAGGTCACGGCCCCCTTGGTCGCTGGAACGGGCTATTTGTGGGCCCCCGTGATCATCACGCTTGCGGATTGGCTATGCGCGTGTGGCATGGGTCCGAACATCCCAGAGGGCGCATCCTTTACGACGATCGAGCTCAAGGCCAACTTCCTGGGAACGGTCCGCGAAGGCGGCTCGATCCGGGGCACCGCCGTGCCGGCACATCGCGGTCGCACAACTCACGTCTGGGACGTGTCAGTGAAAGACGAAGGCAGCGGCAAGGTGATCGCGCTGTTTCGGTGCACCCAGATGATTCTTCTTCCGAAGAGCTAAGCGAGAATCTCATCTTGCAGTACGG
>DAIOWK010000281.1:0-5015 GCA_036758525.1 Myxococcota bacterium | reverse complement strand
GTGCAGGCTCGCTCGCACCCGCTTCGATCTGGATCCCCACGCTTTTTGCGACCTTTGCTTCCTGCACGACGGCGATCGCTGCGCATTTCGCGTTGCGGCGCCTGCCCAAATATCGGTTCGATGCCTTCGCGGCGCTTCCCAGCGCGCAGGCTTTCTCGCCGGTCGCAACCCCGGAACCCGAGGTTCCGGGTCCACGGGAGGTCGTCCGAGCGACGCGCGGAGCGCGGTTCTTGATCTTGGGCTTTGGCTCCGCCTTCGCGGTCGCCTTGATCCTGCATGTCTTCGAGGGCCTGAAGAGCGCGTCCCCGGGCGACGTCGTCCGGGGCGTCCTTTCGACGTGGCTCGTGCCCGCCCTGATTACGTTTCTGTTGCTCGTCGGGGTTGCGGGGCGTGTGCGCGTCTACGAGTCCGCGGTCGAAGGCGCGCGCGAAGGCCTTGAAGTCGCTGTGCGCATCGTACCGTTTCTCGTCGTGATCTTGGTGGCTGTCGCGATGCTGCGAGCCTCCGGTGCACTCGGTCTTGTGATTGGGATTCTCGACCCGGTAACGAGCCGCCTTGGTGTTCCCGCCGAGGCCTTGCCGATGGCACTCCTGCGGCCACTTTCCGGGTCCGGCGCATTCGGTGTGATGAGCGAGATTCTGAAGACCCATGGCCCGGACTCGTTCATCGGTCAGCTCGTCAGCACGTATCAGGGCTCGACGGAAACGACATTCTACGTCCTGGCGGTGTACTTCGGCGCGGCCGGCCTGAAGCAGGGCCGCCATGCCCTCGCCGCATGCCTGCTCGGTGATCTCGCGGGGTTCGCGGTCGCCACGGCGGCGTGTCACATCTTCTTCGGGTGAACGCGTCGATGACGGCGGCTCCCGATTCCGTCGACGAAACGGTCACCCGCGTCGTGCGCCGTGTGCTGGGTGCAGGTGGCCCGATCCGCGTCGAGGAGCTGCAACGTGGTCTCGGACTGCGCCGCTTCTTCCGGGTCAGCCTCGAGGGCGGCACACCCTCCAAGCTGGTGGCCCGGGTGGAGGCCCCAGAGGATCCCTTGCGACGTCCGTCCGGGACACTGCCCGAGCCCGCCCTCGAGCCCGTGCGAGCCTTTCTCGAAGCCCACGGGGTTCCCGTGCCGACGCGCTATGGCGGCGACCCCGCCGCGGGGGTGGATCTGCTCGAGGACCTCGGATCGATCACTCTTGCGACGGCTTTGGGGGAAGCTTCGGTCCAGGAAAGGCGACAGCTCTACGCGGAGGCGTGTGACATCGTCGTCCGCTACCAAAACGCGCGGGATCCCGGTGGCGAACGCCGCGTGGCCTGCTTCGATCGGCATTTGGATGCCGCACTCTTCGCGTACAAGGCGGACTTCTTTGCAACCTGGAGTCTTTCGGCTGCGCTCGGGCGCACGGCGACGTTGGGCGAGCGCAAGGCAGTCGAGGAAGCGTTCGCGGAGATCGCGGGGATAGCGGCGGCGGCACCTCAGCGTCTTGCACACCGCGACTTCCAAAGCGCAAACGTCCTCGTCCGCGCAGGCCGGCCGCCGGGGCAGAGGCTTTGCATGATCGACCTTCAAGGCGCCTTCCTGGCTCCCCCCGAATACGATCTCGTCTGTCTGCTGCGTGATTCCTACGTCGAGCTTGGAGACGAAGAGATCGCCTTCCAGCTGGCGCGCGTCCGGCCCGCGCTTCCCGATGCGCCCGATCCCGAGAGCTTTGCCCGGCGTTTCGATCTGCTCACCCTGACCCGAAAGGGCAAGGACCATGCGCTCTTCCTCTACGCGGCCAAGACTCGCGGCATAAACGATTACCTGCGGTTTGTCCCGCCCACCGTGCGCGCTCTGCGCGCCACGGCCCTGCGCCGGGCCAGCGAAAGCCCGCGTCTTGCGCGCCTGGCCGAGCTCGTGGGTCAGCTTCCGGAGGGGCCGTGAGGGCGATGATCGTCGCCGCAGGTCTCGGGACACGGGCGCGGCCGCTGTCGCTCCTTCGCCCCAAACCCGCCCTTCCCGTGCGCGGGCTTCCCCTCGTCGCATACCCGCTCGCTGAGCTCGCCGCGGTCGGCGTGACGGAAGTGATCATCAATACCCACCATTTCCCCGGCATGCTGCAAGCGGCTGCAGAGCGCCACTGCCCGTCTGGCCTGCGCCTCGCCTTTTCCTACGAACCGAGCCTGCTCGGCACGGGAGGTGGAATCCGGCGGGCCGCCTCCTTCCTGCGCGAGAGCGATCCGTGCCTGATCCTCGGAGGCGACATGCTGCTCGACGGCGACCTCGCCGGCCTCGTCCGCCTGCACCGAGAGCGCGAGCAGGCGGCGACACTCCTTCTGCGCGACGATCCGCGGGGGCGCTCCTTCGGTACGATCGGTGTGGATGCGCGCGGACAAGTTCGACGGGTGGGTCGCCGCTTCGATCTCGGCGGCGAGACGCAGGCCGGCGTCTACTGCTGGGCAAATGTGGTATCCGCCCGTGCTTTCGAATGGCTGCCCGACCAGGAGGCGTTCTCTCATCTCGATGACTGGCTTGTGCCCGCCGTGGCCGCGGGCCGCAAAGACATCTGCGGTGTTGTACAAAGCATGGAGGACTGCGTCTGGGAGCCGGTCGGGACACCGGGCGAGTACCTCGCCGTGAACCTTGCCCCGCCGCGGCTGTCGTACATCGAGCCCGATGCCATCGCCTCGCGGCTCGGGACTCGCTTCGCTCCGAGACTGGTGATCGGAGCCCGGGCGCGGATTGGGGAAGGTGCAGTGCTCGAGCGTGCGGTGGTCTGGGAAGACGAAGTGGTTCCCGCTGGGTTTCGAGCATCCGACGGTGTGTTCGCCGGTGGCAGGTTCTACCCCTGCGGCCCGGAGCGTGGGAGCGAGCAGGCATGAGCGAGCTTGTGTTCGTGGGCACGAGCGACGCCTTTGGCGCGGGCGGTCGTCGGCAGTCGGCGATGCTCCTGCGCGTCCGCCATGGTGCGGCGCTGCTCGACTGTGGCACCACGACTTGCAGCGGCCTTGCCGCGCTCGGAATCTCGCGTAGGGAGATCGACGCGATCGTGGTCTCGCACTTTCATGCCGATCATTTCGGCGGGATCCCGACCTTCCTGCTTGCCTCAATCTATGAGGACCGTCGCCGGCACCTCTTGCGCATCGCCGGGCCTCGGGGCGTGGAGAGCCGGGTACGCGCCGCAGCGGCTGCCCTCGGCCACAGCTTCGAGGACCGTCAGTTTCCGTTCCCGCTCTCCTTCCACGAGCTCCCGGTCGGCGCCGATCACGAAGTAGGGCCGATTCGGGTCCGCGCCTTCGAGACCAAGCACCAGCTCGACTCCAATCCCCACGGGCTTTCCGTCCAGGCAGGCCCGATGCGCATGGCGTTTTCCGGGGATACGGGTTGGTTCGAAGGCCTCCCCCTGCAAGTCCGAGGAGCGGATCTGTTCGTTTGCGAATGCACACTCTTGACACCACAGTTCGAGTATCACTTGAGCCTCGAGGAGCTTACCCAGCAGCGCGGGACCTTCGATTGCGGAAGGATGATCCTGACCCACCTCGGGGAGTCCATGGCGTCGCGACGGGGCAGCTGTGGCTTCGAAACCGCGGACGACGGGCTTGTCGTAAAGCTTTAGCGCCCGATCCCCCGGGCCCCGGGAACGATTTCACCCAGCACCAACGCCCGCCGCGCACCGGTGCAGCGCGGGAGGTGGTTCGGGATCCCAAGGAGTGCATTGCGGCCGAGGAGGGAAAACGCCATGGCCTCGGCGGCCTGGGCCGGTACGCCTGCGGCGTCGAATGGCTCGACCCGCGCGCCAGCCAAGGCGCTGCGCAGTGCCTCCAGCAATGCGGGGTTCCGCGCCCCGCCCCCTCCGACCAGGAGCCGATCGATCGGAGCGTCCGGTACCAGGAAGTCACGACATGCTGCCGCGATCGCTTCCGCGGTGAACGCGACGAGGGTCGCGACGAGGTCGTCTGGCGGCCTCCCCTCCCGCGCCCACTCCGCCGCAAGGACCTCCGCCTCCGCGAGGCCGTAGCGCTCGCGGCCCGTCGACTTGGGCGGAGGACGCCGCAGGAAGTCATCGTCGAGCAGGCGGGCGAGAAGCCGTGCATCCAGCTTCCCTCGCGACGCACGCGCACCTTCTCGATCCATGCGCTCTCGACCGTGGGTCTGTGCGCGCACGACACCGTCGACGAGGGCATTGGCGGGCCCGACGTCGAATGCGATCACGTCGTTCGGTGTCGCCCCACGTGGGATCCAGGTCAGGTTGGCGATGCCACCGAGGTTCAGCACCGCGCGGGACTCGCCAGGGTCACCGAGTGCCGCATAGTGAAAAAAGGGAGCGAGCGGCGCGCCTTCACCGCCCGCGGCCACGTCTCGCGGTCGGAAGTCGGCTACGGTCGTGCAGCCCGTGCGCTCGGCGATCACCGATGGATCGCCGATCTGGAGCGTTGCCCGTTGCAAAGGATAGTGGCCCACGGTTTGGCCGTGGGAGGCGACGGCGTCCACGCGCTCGAGCGCGATGCCAGCCGCTCCCGCGACGGCGGCTGCGGCATCCGCGAAGCGCTCTCCGAGCAGCACATCGAGACTCGCGAGCTCGCGCAGCGCTTCGGGACCCGGGACACGACCCGCCGCGAGCTGATGAATTCGCTCTTGGAGCTCAGGCGGAAACGGCTCCTCGCGAAATGCCACGAGTCGAAACGGACGCGCACCTTCGCCTTCGGGCCACTCGACGAGGGCCGCATCGACGCCGTCGGCAGAGGTGCCCGACATGAGCCCGATCACCAGCACGCGCGCAGGGTAGCCGTTCGGGGGCCCTTGCGTTGACATCGCGCACGTCCGTCCGAATAATCCCGTCCGGATCTGCCCGGTGCGTTAGCGGGAGCGATCGCTCAACCCGCTTAGGGCTTTCGAATCGGGACTCGTTCCTGGCCGTGGACCCAGCGCCGTGCCCCGCGCGGAGATTGCGAGAGAGCTCGCCCTACCGCGGGGGAGGACTCGGACGACGGAAGACGGCCACACGGAACCCACCTGGCTTGCCAGGGATTGAGCCCTCTCCCCG
>DAIOWK010000280.1:0-5031 GCA_036758525.1 Myxococcota bacterium | reverse complement strand
CCGGACTGCGCGGAGTAGGCGTCCAGCGCTGCCGCAAGGTCCCCCGTCGCAAGCCGGCGCTCGAGTTCCCAGCGAACGAGGCGCGGGATTCCCTGGACCTTCTGCACGAGCACCGCCCAGTCGAGCTCCCTAAGGCGCGAGAGCTCGTCTGAGTCGAAGGTGTTGTGTGCCCAGGTCGCGACCTCCAGTGGCGTCACTTCTCCTTCAAGTTCGATGTACTCCGCATCGCCTTGGAACGCCGCAACGGCGGCTTGCATGGAGTCCCCCTTCATGCCGGCGAGGAGCACCTGCACAGCGCTTCCGGCTCCACTCACGAGCTCCGCCAGACGCACCGCACTCTCGCGCGGCATGCTCTGAGCCTCGTCGACGAGCAGGAGCGTCCGCACACCCCGGGCCTGAAATGCGCGAGCAGCCGCAACAAAATCGTCTTCAGACGCTTCGGCACGCTCGAACGCGCGGATCCACGGGATGACCTCTTCTGCCGCCACATTTAGCCAGGGAAGGAAGATGGTGCGGATGGAAGGCGGCGGTCGGTCGACAATCCGACGCAGGAGAAGAGTCTTCCCCGCGCCGATGGGCCCGAGAAGCACGATCGGGCTTCGTTGGGCGGCGATCGCTTGTGCGAGGGCCACGAGCGCACGATCGCACGCGGAGGACGGGATTGCGCTACCCGGGTCCGCGCAGTCGCGGAATGGATTCTCCTGCGCGTATTGCATCGTCATGGAGGATCTTGCTCTGAGGTGCTGTTAGAAGCAAGCTCTGTGCCGGCATCTCCGGGACCGGTCGGGCGAGGCGCGGGATCCCTCTGAGGCTGAATGCAGCATTGGCTGTGCGCTTGGGCCCGTTCGACCCAGGTCCCTTGTTTTCTCGTGTGGTGTTGGGCCCGCCTTCGGGCCGGGTTCCGAGCCGCACGGCAACTCGTACGTTGCCAAAAGTCCGCGGCTTTCTCGGGGCGCCCGCCTGCACCGGGGGGCCGCCGCTCCGCGGCCCAGCCCCACCCAATGCCCTCGGAGCTGCGCAACCGGAGGGAACGGGCGAAGCGCACCCACCCTAGACCCTGACGCAGACCGAGGCCGCGAGATAGTCAGGATACTCGGTGCGCTTGCTCCTTAGCTCTTGCGCTTTCGACCGAAACCGAAAAGGCCCATCAGTCCGCTGCTTAGAAGGACCAGCGAGCCCGGCTCCGGTACGACAGAAAAGCGCTGATCCACAAACGAGATGGTCGCGGCCCCTCCCCCGCAGGCATCGAACTCCTTTAGGTGATGGACCGACTCACAGAGATCGTGATCCTCTCGGTGATCCATATCTTTGTCATGATGATGGCGATTCTTGTCCCCGTTGTGTTCGTCGTCACCCTGCCCGTTGTCGTCTTTGCCTTGGTCGTTGTCGTCGCCGCCCGAGCCTCCGCTCGAGCCCGTGCCCGCGGTCACCAAAATGTCCTTCTCGACCGTGAAACTCCTCACCGGAGCGAACGTCGCCGTGTCCACCTTCTGGAAAAGGCCGCTCCCCGTGCTGAACACATTGGCAGAGGCGATGGAATTCCCATCCGGGATCGAAAACAGGTCCTCCGAGACCGTCGCACCAGAGTGAGCGCCCTGCGCCGCCCCGTCGAATGCGAGGGTGATGTCGTCGACCGCGGTCCTGCTCGCGGCCGACGCGCTAACCGTGTAGCTGATCAGCATGTCCCCTTGCTGGCCGTTGATGGCACTGAAGTTCCCTACGATCCGGAAGCCATCGGAGAGGGTTTGGACCGTGTAGTCGGCCAAGTTGGGGTCGACCGAGCCTGTCGGCGTGATAGTAAAATCGCTAAAGGTCAAGCTTCCGACGGTTAGGCTCTGGCCGCCGTTTAAGTTGGCGAGGGTCGTTCCGTGAGCGCCTCCGGCAATGCCAACCGCTAGGGCGACGGCTACCCCAATCGTCTTCGGAACTCGCATTTGGGCCTCCTTTGCGCCCTTGAATGGTCCACAACCCAAGGTTTGGGCTGCAAAACTGCTCGTAGAGGTAGTGGTTTCGATCAGGGAAATGTGTCAGCAATCACTTATTCAGTCGCACACACAGGCGCGTACACGAACTCCCACTGTGCGGCGCGAGGTCGAGGGTCACGGTCGAAGAAAAGACCTGAGGCGCGCTGCCTCATATCGGGGGGGAGCGGACTGGCGGCAGTGAGCCACAGAAGGCCAAGGGCAGTCTCGCGGTCCGGATGGTGGAGGACGGCAGTGGCACAGCAGATGCGAGGACGCCGGCGGCGAGTGCACCCGCGGGGTGCGTACGCCCGGACTAGGTGGGGCTGACTGCGCGGTCCAGCACGGACGTGTAGAGTGGCTGCCTCATCCGCAGAATCCCATCGAAGCCAGCCGAGAGTGTCGGGAAGCCCTTGTCCTTTCCGAGAATCTCGTCCGCGCCGAAATTATCGATGTTTTAGGCGCACCCCCGCCAGGCAGCCTCGACGATGCCCCTTGCCCTCACCGCCCTCATCGCCACGTTCCGATCTCTCTCTTTTTGGGGCGAGTCGCAGTTCACGCCGAGGTCCTCGCTCTTCGCCATCAACTCCTCGTCCTCAACCGCCAGCACTGGGCGTCGTATTGGATGTAGCGGCCCCCCAGCTACCAACTTCAAGACCGGCCTGGCGGCCCTCGCGGTCCCGGGCCGGTTCCGTTGCCGGGACCCGGAGCAGCCCCTCCCGGAAGCCGCGCTCGGGATCGGCCGAGACGCGGAGCCGCCCATCCTTCAGGACCGCCAGGAGCGCCGCCAGGAGGTTCCGCAGAACTTCTGCGCGTCCGTGATCGGCCAGCCTGGATTCGCAAGAGACATTCGCATCGGGATCATTCCCAGCGCGGAGCTGCAGACGGAGCGGACCTCGGATCGGCTCGCCGGCGTGCGAGAGCGCGATGGAGCCATTGACTAGCCGATGGCGAGGTTCACAGACGGCACCGAAAGCTGCTCGCGCGCGCCTTCTCGGCCCGCAGGATGAAGGAATTCGAGCAGTGGCTTCGTTCGAGAGCGCAGGCGCTCCTGCGCGAACGAGGGGAGAGGTTCGATGTCGTGAGAATGCTCGCCGAGCCCTCGCCGGTTCAGGCCATGGCGCATCTCCTCGGGCTTCCCTTCGACGATTGGCGACGGCTCTTCGGCTGGTCCGAGTCTGCGATGCGCGTGATTGGAGGACTCGTTCCCGTCGACGCGCTCGCACCGCTCTTCCAAGATCTCGTGGCGCTCCAGACCTACCTCGCCCACCACGTCGAGCCCGGCGATTCGATCCTCGAGCCGACCCCCTCGACGGACCCGCGAGATCAGGACGAGGACGTGATTCACCTCCTGTCGTACGCCGTCGCCACCGGAACGATCGAGACGTGGGAAGCCTCGGGTCTGTTATTCCAGCTCGTTGTGGCGGGAAGCGACACGACCGTCGGTCTCATCGGCGCAGCGATCCGCCGCCTGGCGGAAGATCCGCGGCGCTGGTTCGGTTCTCCAGCAGGACCGAGCGATGATCGGCCCGTTCATCGAAGAGACGTTGCGCCTCGACGGTCCCGCGATCGGGAACTACCGGCGAACGACGCGCGAGACGGAGCTCGGGGGCCTCCCGATTCCGGAAGGGGCGACCCTCACGCTGCTATGGGGCTCCGCCAACCGGGATGCGAGCGAGTTCGCCGATCCAGACGCATTCGATCTCGATCGGCCCAATCTGAAGGGCCACCTCGCCTTCGGCCATGGGACCCACTTCTGCTTGGGGGCATCCCTGGCGCGCCTCGAGGCTCGAGTCGCGATCGAAGCGATCCTCGATTCGGGGGAATTCGATCACGTTGGCCTGCGATCCGAACGACCTGCGCATCGCCCCCAGCTTGTTCATCCGGAAGCTCGAAGCACTGCCCATTCGCTTGAAATAGCGAAGGAGACAATGATGCTGTCGGGCGAGAAGATCCTGATCACCGGAGCGAGCGGGGTCGTCGGCCTACCGATCGCGAGCGAGCTCGCGAAGAGCAAAACACCTCCGAAGAAGTAGGGTGGGCTTTTCGCCGAATATCCTCTCCGTCCCAATCGAAAACCCGCGGATGCCCTCCGAACCCCGAATCTACCGTGTCGCCAGGCACGGGGCCTTCAATTCGCTCCACGGTGCGAACCGAGAAGTGTCGCGCAGGCGACTGCCATTAGTCACAGTGAGGTGATTCGCCGCGGTGCATTTCGGCGCAGGCGCTCCCCCGAGGACGGCGATAGGATGCGCGACCGCCGCAACAGGCGGTCACGCGGCCCCTTCGTGTGAAACCGGCCTCTCCGCCTTTGAATGCACCTTCTGTCTCGCAAAAGCGTCGGGCGGGAAGGGTCGTGATCTCCGCGACTGGCTACACGCGCCCGAATCTGTCGCAGTAAGAGTTTCCCCTAATCATTGGCACAAAAAATGCTCTTCTTAGGATCACCTGCCTGGCTCATTCTTCTGCCTGGACTTGTTCCGTTCTGAACACTGGGGATTCGATGCAGGCTCGAGCCGCGCGGGGAGATTCGTCCATGAGGTGGATCGCGACGCGGTTAAAGACGAAAATGGCAGCCTCGATGATCGTGTGGTCGGCCATGATCGTTTGCCCGGCCACGTGGACCGACGCACGCCGCAGCGTGCGACGTCTCTTTACGCGACCGCTTGCAGCGCTCACGGCGGCCCTCGCGCCACCATTCTACATGCTGTACATGCGGCTCGTCTGGTCGACGAGCCGAGTCGATCTTGGGAACTTCGGCGAGCTCCAGAAGCTGTGCGACGCATACGACGGCGTGGTTGGGCTTCTCTGGCACGAGGAGGTTTTTACAGTCGCCTACGGCTACTGGTGGGCGGGAATCCGCGGCCACACACTGGCGAGCCTTAGCGATGCCGGCGACGTTATCACACGACTGCTCCTGCGCTGCGGCCACACTGTTTTCCGCGGTGGTTCGACAACGTCGCGTTCGCGTCACCGCGAGGGTGTGATCGACGACCTCGTCGCGCACATGCGCGACCTGTGCTCCGCCATTACGCCTCGGGTGCGGTTCGCTCGTGTGCAAGCGACTCCG
>DAIOWK010000279.1:0-5040 GCA_036758525.1 Myxococcota bacterium | reverse complement strand
TGCCCGGAGAGACTGATTGGCACGAGACGACCTGATTCAGACGACCGGCACGGTCGAGAAGATCCTCGGTGGAGGGCGCTACCAGATTACGCTCGAAACCGGTCAGACCGTGACCGCACAGCTCTCAGGTCGCATGCGCCGCTTCCGGATTCGAGTGATTCCCGGCGATCGCGTACAGATTGGTCTCTCTCCCTACGATCCCACCCACGGCTTCATCACCTTCCGGCTACGCGACGGCGGTCTGCCGGAAGGCTAGGACTTGGAGCCTCTCGCGGCGCATCTTCTGCGCGCGGTCCAAGCCATCGACCGATGGCGGCTAGGCCGCCTTCAAAGAACGCACCCTGGTGTCGAGATCGATGCCACGGCGAGCACGAATCTCGCGGTGGCTCACTACGAGCTCGGCCCCGCCGCGCGCCTGCGGATCGGCCGGGGCGTCGTGACCGAACGCACCCCGGGTGCTCTGCGCTTCGTCATCGGAGCGGGTGCCTCGATCGAGATCGGTGAGGGCACGTGGCTTCGCACGGAGCTCGGTCCCAACTATTTGAGGGCCTTTGACGGCGCGCGCATTAGCCTTGGTCCCGGGAGCTGGCTAAACGGCTGCCACCTCTCCGCGAAACGCGCGATCCTCTGCGGAAGGCGTGCTTGGATCGGGCCTGGCGCGCGCCTCATTGACGCAGACCAGCACGCCCTGGACTCCGAACACCCGGAGCGGATTGCCCCGATTACGCTTGGCGACCACGTCTGGATCACCGCCGACGTGACCGTCCTGCGCGGTGTCTCGATCGGGGACCACTGCGTGATTGGCGCGCGCTCGGTCGTGACCCGGGATATCCCCCCGCACACGATGGCCCATGGAATTCCCGCGCGTCCCCGGGGAAAGGTCGGCGACCGCAGCGAAACGACGTAACGGGGGAGCTTCTGATAGGGTAGCCCCGTGCGGATTGCGATCTTTGGCCAGGCTCCGTTCGGAAAAGACGTCCTCATGCGTCTTCAGGAGGCCGGCCACGAGATCGTTGCCGTCTATGTGCCGCCGGACCGCGGACGCCCCGATCCCCTCGCGGCCGAAGCGGAGGCTTGCGGGATCCCGCTCCTTCGGCCCGCGCGCTTCCGGCGCGCTGGCGTTGCGATTCCCGAGCTCGTGGAGACGTACCTTGGCTTCCGGGCCGAGCTGAATGTCCTCCCCTACACGACTGTGATCATCCCACCTGAGATTGTGGAGGCGGCACCGAAGGCCTCGCTCTGCTTTCACCCCTCGCTTCTCCCGCGCTTCCGGGGCGGCGCCGCGATTCCCTGGCAGATCATGCTGGGTGAAAAGACGACGGGGGTCACCGTCTTTCAGCCCGACGCGGGCGTCGATACCGGTCCCATCGTGGTACAGCACGGTGGTGTCGCGATTGAGGAGACCGATACCGCGGCGACGCTCTACTTCCAGAAGCTCTATCCGCTGGGCCTTCAAGCTGTGGTCGAAGCCGTAGACGCCGTGGCGAGCGGCCGTGCGAAGCCTGTGGCCCAAGACGAACCCCGGGCGACCTTTCAAGGGCTGGTTGACGACGCGGCGGCGCGTCTTGACTTCGCAAAGCCCGCGGTCGAACTCGACCGCTGGATTCGGGGCTGCGATCCCCAGCCCGGAGCCCATGCTCTACTTCACGGGGAGGTGCTTCGCCTCTTCGACGGGAAGCTTCTCCCTCCGGTGGGGAGCGAAGCGGATCCGCCGGGCACGATCGTGAAGATCGATTCCGAGGGGGCGCTGATTGCCGCCCGAGGCGGCTCCCTGCGAATCGGACGCGTGCGCCTCCTCGATGGCGGAAAGAAGCTCAGACCCGCCGAGGCCGGCCTTCGGGTCAAGGACCGTCTCACATAAACCGCCAGGAGCCATGATCTCAGCGATCGGAGGCTAGGGGCCGCAAGCGTGGAGATTTCGGACCCGATCGCGGGAGCGCTTGGCGCATTTCTTTGCGCGGCGGGCTTTAACGCCCTGGGCGTTCTCCAGGCAAGCCAATACAACGCGCTCGTCCCTCCGCCCTTTCGCTTGGATCTCCTCTTTCCCCTCGCGCGCTCCGCTCTCGTCCTCGGCGCGGGGGGCCGCGCCCTCTTCGACGCGTTCGAGCGTTCCCCGGAGGCTCTCTTCACCCAAGATCCCCTCGATGCCTATACCGGGAGAATCGCCAATGCCTGCGCTGCGTGGCCAGGGCTCGGCGCAGCCCGGGCGCTTCTCGCAACTGAGCGTCGCGACGGCGTCTTTGCGGACTTTGTCGCCTTGGGCCATGCGGCGGGCCTGGGTGCTCCGAGTCGCCTGGGCCTCCTCGTGCACCCGACCTACGGTCCCTGGCTCTCGCTGCGCGCCGTCGTCCTCTGCGAGCGGGCGCTCCTGCCAACGCCGGAGCTTGTAGCATTCATGCCCTGCGAGGGATGCCCAGCCCCCTGCGCGGACGCCTGCCACGGGGCGGCTCTGGCGGGAGCGCGCTTTGACACCGCCGCCTGTCTCGCCACGCGCCTCCGGGAACCCGCTTGCAAGGCGCGCTGCGACGCACGGCGGGCCTGCGTCCTGGGACAAGAGCACGTCTATCACGAACGCGCCGAGGCTCACCACATGCGTGCCGCAAGTCTTCTCAAGGTGGGAGACTAAGACCCTTGGATGCGAAGGGAGCCATCGGCGGCGGGGAGAAACTGATCGAGGCGCTCCTTCTCCGCGCCGAGCGCCTTCTCCGCGCGGCGGAGTCGATCGAAGCGCCCATCCTTGGGGATGCTCTCGCCTTGGGGCGCGAAGCCGAGCGGCTTCGCCCCGAGCTCGAGACCCTGGTGGGGCAGCCCTATGGTCGCCTCCCGCGGATCGGCTACCGGCGCGGCATTGAAGCCAGACTGGCTGGCCCGTGGAGCCAGTACCTGACCTTGGGCTTCGGTCCCACCCGCGTGGTGCGGATGACTTCCCTGGCTACTTCGCGGAGCGCCATTCCCACGATCTTGGCCCACGAGCTCGCCCACAGATACTCCTTCGACGAGTCCGTGACGACGCTCCGCGGCCTCGAGGTCTCCGCTCGCTTCGCGGAAGCGGGCGATCTGCTTCATGGGAGGTCCGTGCGGGGCGAGCTCGCGCGTCTAGCCCTAGGCGCCGCGATGGCCGAAGCTCTGCGGGGCGGGACACCCGGGCCGATCGATGCCTTCTTTCGCACACAGAAAGAGGGCGCTCTGCTTGCGCGAAGCGCTGCACACTGGAGAAGCGTGCGTGTCCGGGCCTCCGACCGACGTGGACCCGACTGCGTGACGCTTCTCTATGCCGAGCTGCCTCATCGCGCTCTCGAGGGGGCGATGGCAACGGGGGAGCCGCTCTCGCGTCCTCTCCCTTTTCCACGCTTTCCGATCGATTCAGGGCAAGCGGCATTCGCCGCGGCGTATACGACAATCGATGCCCTCTTGGGGCGGCGCCGGGCGCGAGTTCCCCTTGGATCCACGCTCCGTCTTTGGATGGAAGCCGGGGAGAACTCCTGAGACCCAGCAAGGGTCGCCGGATCGGTACGCTGGGTTGGGATGCCTGCGCTACCAGTGATTGGCCGTGGACAGCTCCGACACCTTCCCAGTGATCTGCTCCGAGGTGCGCGCGGCGTCGGCGTCGATGGACGCGCGGAGCTCTCGAAGGGTCCCGACACCCGAGCTGATCATCGCGGAGGTCGCGACGGCCGCGCCAGCGGCAGCCCCGCCTCCGATGAAGAATGCCGCGCCGGGGAAGCGTGAGCCCGCGGCGACCGTGTCGAACTGCTTGACCGGCCGCCACCCCTCTGCGGTCACTTGGAACATCTGGACCTGTGTCCGGATCTCGGTCGCCCCTACGCCGAACCCGATCACGAAGCGTCGGACCTGCGAGCCCTCGTCGACCTTGAGGAACTGTCCTTGGACCACGAGGTCATTGAGCCCGGGAGGAGTGGCTTGGTTGGCGCGTTCGGCGGAGAGCCCGAGGGCTTTGATGTCGTCGACGAGCTTGCTCGCAAGGGCATCGGCCACCGCCGCCGCGAGCACGTCCGGCTCATTGACGTACAGGCCCACCATATTTCTCGCCGTATTGCGGGGCGAGCGGCCCACGCGGACGTCGGCTGCGCCGGTGTCCAGGTCGAACACGACGATCCGACCCGGCCGCGGTAAGGTCACGGACCGTTCTGCTTGAACGTTCTCTACGCGCGCCGTGGTGCAGCCGAAGCAGAGCGCGACCCCTAGCCCCAAGCCCAGCCCGCCGTGGATGCGCCGAGTTGTCAACCGTCTCATGCGAGATCTCCTTGTACGGGCACAACAACCCCGTCTGCCGTCGGCGCGACGGGGCGCCAAACGCGCCCAGTCACCCTACCGAATGGACCACGAGCCACGCGAAGACGAGGGCCCGCAGGGCCTCCGGTCCGAGTAGACACGGATACGTTCAAGCCAGCATTCTGTGTTTTATGTCAGGTTCCGCGGGAAGAAGCGACCTCGATCGTGCTCTTTCGCCCATTCCCATCAAGCCTCCCACCGTGCATCTGGACGCCGTCTTAACTACCCGTGGCCAATTGCCCCCGGGTGCGGCTTGAGGCGAGGTGGTGACTCCGCGTTTTGGTAGTCCATCCGTTGGACATTTCGCAGGGCCCGCGTTCACTCCATGCGCCAGGGTGTCCAGACGGCGGGAGGGTGAGGCGAGCGAGCTGACCTCCACCCCGCCCCCACGCGCTGGCTCGCGTGCGCACAAAGAGCCTCCGGAGAGCGAGCAAGCGGCAAAGCCAGCTGGAAAGGGGCCCCGACTCCTCTCAGCGCCTCGCCGGACAGCTCCGGCACTTGGCGCTTTGAAGTCCGCTTGTCGCCAGCGAAGCCCGGGTTTGCAACGAGAATATACTCTCGCAGTGGGTGATTGAGCCGAATGACATGATCGACCGTCCCGAAACCCGCTACACGCGCAGCGGCGATGTGAATATCGCGTATCAGATCGTCGGCAATGGGCCGCTCGATCTCGTCTTCGTGCACGGCTGGGTGTCGAACTTGGAAATGGGGCTGGCAGGAGCCGGCCTTCGTGCGCACGATGCAACG